>DSCM01000055.1 GCA_011049115.1 Pseudomonadota bacterium | reverse complement strand
GATAGTTGGAGGCGTGGTTGGCCATAAACATGCCTCGGCTCAGATTGGTCCAGGAAATCATCTCCTTGAGTTCCAGGAGGAGGCCGTGCTGATCGGGGAGTTCGAAACGGCCGTTCCGCCGGCTTTCATCCAGAGGGGTTCCGGGAACCACCATGGTAACCAGGGCGCCGACATAGTTGGGGTCGATGGCGCTTAAGACTTCGCCGGTGCGCCGGGCATGGATCAGAGAACGGTCGCGGCCGGCGATGCCCAGCATAACGGTGGTCGATAGTTTTATGTCGGCGTCCTTGACCTTCTGACAGAGGCTGATTGATTCCGCGCCGGTGGTTCCTTTTTCGATCGCGGCCAGGGTTTCGTCGTCACCGCTTTCGAGTCCGTAATAAATGATTCCGAGTTTAAGTTCACGGAGGAGACGGAGTTCCTCCAGACTGCGCCGGCGCAGAGCTTTGGCGGAGGCGTAGATTCCGATGCGTGTCAACTGAGGTAGTTCGCGGTTGATTTCTTCGAACAGACTCTGGAGCCTGGGAAACGGTATGACCAGGGCGTCGCCATCGGTGATAAACAGGCGGCGGGCGGCGGTAAAGGCCCGAGCGGCATAGCGAATGTCGGTGGTCAGGGTGGCTTCGTCCTTGATGCGGAAACGGACATCACGGTAGGTGGGACAGAAGGTGCAGAGGTTATGGGAACAGCCCACGGTGACCTGAAGAATGATGCTGCGAGCCTCACTTGGCGGGCGGATGATATTGCCTTCGTAATGCATCGGAGAAGTCCTTGTGAAAAAGATTGGCTGATGGAGCTTTCGAGATATCTTAGGCCGATAGATTCGACAATCCGGTATTTTAGTACATCGTCGGGTTTTCTTGCAACCCCTTTTGATAGTCTTTTTGATGAAAATTAACACGGTAGAATTTGTTAAGAGTGCGGCCGAAATTTCTCAAGCGCCGGATGATGGACTGCCCCATCTGGCGATTGCCGGCCGTTCAAATGTTGGGAAATCGACCCTGATCAATTATCTGCTGGGTCGGCGGGCGCTGGCTCGGACCAGCGCCAAGCCGGGACACACCCGGCTGCTTAATTTTTTTCTGGTGAACCGGACTTTCTATCTGGTCGACCTGCCGGGCTATGGTTATGCGGCTGTTGATCGCAAAACTCAGGGCGGCTGGGGGATGATGGTGCATGACTATCTGGCCGGACATCAGGCCCTCAAAGGGCTGCTGTTGCTCATGGATCTGCGTCGTGAGGCGGAAGCCGAAGAACTTGCCCTGATGACTTGGCTGCTTGAAAACGATCTGCCTTTTTTTCCGGTTTTGACCAAAATCGACAAGCTCAAACCCCAGGCTCGGGTCAAACAATTACGTTGCTGGCGCGAGCGGCTTCGGTTGCAGGGGTTTGGGGCGGAGCCGGTGCCGGTTTCCGCCTTGTTGAAGAGTGGAGCCCCGGAACTTTGGTCCCGGGTAGCGTTTCTGCTTGAAGAAAGGGGAACGCCGTCGGAATGAGACATCAGGAAAAATTAGCGTCCGAGGAAAAAGGGGTGAGCCGCAAGGATTGGGGCGGGCGTTTTCCGGTGGCTCTGGGTTATCCCAACACTTATCCTCTGGCGATGAGCAATCTTGGTTTTCAGACCATCTATCACCTTCTGAATCAAGAGCCGCGGATTGTGGCGGAAAGATTCTGTCTTGAGCCCGAAGGCAACGGGCCGCCCTTGACCAGGGAAAGCCGGCGGCCACTCAGCGATGCCGGTCTGCTCCTTTTTTCAATCTCTTTTGAAAGTGACTATTTGAATCTGGTGACCTTGCTTATGCAGTCTGGTCTTGCTCCTCAGGCCCGGAAGCGGGGAACTGAAAGCCCTTTGATTCTGGTCGGCGGCGTCACAACCTTTATTAACCCGTTGCCGCTTTTTTCGCTGGTGGATGGTTTTCTGCTGGGTGAAGGCGAGCTCCAGATTCCGATATTAATAAAGGTTTTGCTTGAGCGACAGGGGGCTGATCGGCGAGATTTACTGCCTGCTCTGCGGGCGGTACCCGGTTTTCTGAAGGCCTCCCTGCCGGTTCCAGGCCAGGTTCGGTTACCGCGGGCTGAGGTCGACAGTCTGGTGCCGCGAACCTTCGTCGCCGGGTCCGGGCCTCAGGTTTTTACCGACAGTCTGCTGCTTGAGGTCAACCGCGGCTGTCCTCGGGGCTGTCGTTTCTGCGCGGCTGGCTTCGTCTATCGTCCATTTCGCAATCGTTCATTAAGTTGTTTGCAGGAAAGCGTTGTCGCCGGGCAGGAGTTGGGTTATCGCCGGGTTGGTCTGGTAGGCTCAGCTCTGGGTGACTATCCCGAGCTTCCCGGGCTTTGCCGTTGGCTGGTGGAACAGAAGCTGGAATTTAGTTTTTCCTCTTTACGGATCGATGTGGTGGACGATGCCCTGCTGGAAGTGATGCAGCGTGGTGGGGTCAAAGCTATTACGATTGCCCCGGAAGCCGGCTCGGAGCGTTTGCGCCTGGCCTTGCGCAAAGGACTTTCCGAAGAGCTTATCCTGGTCCAGGCGGAGCGGGTGGCGGCCGCCGGAATCGGTCGCTTGAAGCTTTATTTCATTATTGGCTTGCCGGGGGAATCGAGGGATGACATCGAGGCGATTGTTGATCTGGTTGACAAGATCAGAACCAGGATGCTGGCGGCCCGTTCCAGACGGCAATTAAATATTTCTTTGAGTGTCAGTATCAATCCTTTTATTCCCAAGCCGCACACCCCGTTGCAGTGGGCTCCCTTTGCCTCTCTGGCAGAGCTTGAGGACAAGGAAAAATTTCTTTTGCAGAGGTTGCGTCGTCTGGGTGGGGTTGAGATTGAAATGGAGAATCCGCTCAAGGCCGCCTGGCAGGCCCAGCTCAGCCGGGGGGGCGAGGAAATGGGGGCGGCGTTGGTTGATCTGGCGGGTTCGAGGGGACGATTTAAAAATAACTTGAAAAGAATCGTCCACGATTATCGGTTTGCTCTCTCGGGATTTGATCAGGACCAACCTTTACCCTGGGCATTCATCAGCCAAGCTACCCCGGAAAAGGTTTTGCGCCAAGAATTTACTGCCTATAGGAAGATGTTCTCTTCAGGATCAAAACCTCTATAAGGAGGAAGACAATGGATAAGGCGGCGCTTGTTATAATTGATATGGTTAAAGATTATTTCGTCGAAGATAAAGGCTATCCCATCACCCCTTTGGCGCGCGAGATAATTTTACCGATAAACCGGACGATTGCCGGTTTTCGTGAAAAGAATCTGCCGGTGATCTTTTCCACCGATGTTTTTAATGAAGATGACTTTATTTTCAATTCACGGATGCATCCACATGCCCTGGCGGGAACCGAGGGCGCCGAGGTGGTCGACGATCTGTATATGGAAAAAGGCGATTTGTGGTTGCCTAAACCACGGTTCTCAGCTTTTTTCAGAACTGGTTTTGAAAAATATTACGAGTGCAAGATGTGACTCTGGTGGCGGTGGCCGGAATAGCCACTAATTTCTGTGTTCTGACCACGGCCACGGACGCTCTTTGTCATGATTTTAAGACCGTTATTCTGGAAGATTGTACGGCGGCTTTTTCTCTTGAAATTCACGAGTCCTGTCTTGGTGCTTACCGGCGGAATCCGCTCTATCCACTTTTTCAGCTAATGACCGGAACCCAGCTGCTTGAGCAGCTTTAACCAGTTTTATCCTTGCTTTTTGCGGGCTGATGTATTATCCCTCCGCTTTGGTATAGTAATAAACGGATCGGTTCGTTTGGCAGGAAGTCGTGGAGTTGATTCGATGGCGGTTGTCAGCTCCTTTTTCCTTTATGAAAAAGAGACGTTGTTTCCGGAAATCTGGTCTTGATAAAACCTGACCGGGTCGGGTAATAAAAGATAGAGGGGAAATATGATTCTTGAGACTGTTGTTGTTGGACCGCTTCAGGTCAACTGTTATCTGGTGGCCTGCGAGCTGACTCGGGAGGCGGCGGTGATTGATCCCGGTGATGATGTGGAGCTGATTCTCGCGGCTCTGGAGAAGGCCGGGCTGAAGGTCGTCTGTATCATCAATACGCATGAACACTTTGATCACGTTGGTGGCAATAAACGGATGCAGGAAGTGACCGGCGCGAAAATTATGGCGCACCGAGCCTGTGCCGCCGAGGTAACTAGAATATCCAGTCGCGCCTTGTTGTGGGGGATGCGGGCCGAGGATTCACCCCCGGTTGACCGGTTGTTGGAGGACGGTGACGAAATTAAAATCGGACAGAGCGTGGTGCTGCGGGTTATGTCGACCCCGGGGCATTCTCTGGGCTCAATTTCTCTGGTGGGTCCGGGGGTGGTCTTCGTCGGAGATCTGATCTTTGCCGGCTCTATCGGCCGGACGGATTTTCCCGGTGGGGATTATGAAACCCTGATTCGATCAGTGCGGGAAAAAATTTTCCCCCTGGGCGATGAAACGGTGCTTTATTCCGGCCATGGTCCGGCAACGACCGTTGGACGGGAACGTTCCAGTAATCCATTTTTTGTGTAAGCTCGGAAGGTTGTAATGGCCGGAGATTCCGATCATGATCAGATAACCGGTCTGGAAAGCATTCTCGGATATGTTTTCCAGCGCCCCGAACTTCTGCTTCAGGCTCTGACTCACAGATCCTATCTCAATGAGACCAGAGGCGAAGGCTGCATCCATGAGCTGGATTATGAACGTCTTGAATTTCTTGGAGACGCGGTGCTGGAGCTCAAGGTCAGCGAAATTCTCTATCGGCGCTTCCAGGGGGAATCTGAAGGGGGGCTGAGCCGAACTCGGGCTCGAATTGTCAATGCCAAGGCCTTGGCCCAGTTTGCTGACGAGCTTTGTTTGGGTGATTTCCTGCGTCTCGGTCGGGGTGAGGAACGCCAGGGAGGGCGTTGTCGACCATCTTTACTGGCCGATGTCTTTGAAGCTTTGTTGGCCGCGCTTTATTTGGATGGCGGGAATGCAGTTTTGGAATCCCTGGTTCAAAGGTTGGTCGATCTCAGTCTGACTGAGACCGAGGTGGACAGCAAGACCGCGCTTCAGGAAATAATGCAGGAAAAATCAGGGCGGTTGCCTGTGTACGCAATAATTTCCCGAGAGGGGGCTGATCATTGTCCTTGGTTTCAGGTTGCGGTAAAGGATGGACGGGGGCTGGTGCTGGGTCGTGGTCAGGGTGAATCACGAAAAAATGCGGAGCAGCAGGCAGCCGGTGAAGCATTAAAAAGGCTGGCGAAAGATCTAAAAAAAGATTGACAGGCCGGCGGTGCCTGTGATAAACGGGTCAGCCTTGTTTTTACGGGGTGCATATCTGTTGCTGGCGTAGCTCAACTGGAAGAGCAGCTGACTTGTAATCAGCAGGTTGCGGGTTCGAGTCCCATCGCCAGCTCCAGTGGCAAATGTATGTTTTTTAAGGAGAGGTTCCCGAGTGGCCAAAGGGAACAGACTGTAAATCTGTCGGCGACGCCTTCGGAGGTTCGAATCCTCCCCTCTCCACCATTATACTGCAAATCGATTCAGGCAGGTTACGCACGGAATTAGGCGGGAATAGCTCAGTTGGCTAGAGCGTCAGCCTTCCAAGCTGAGGGTCGCGGGTTCGAGTCCCGTTTCCCGCTCCATTCCAAAGGTTCGGCTTTGGCTATCGATTTGCTTGCTTCTGAAGTAGATTGGGGTCGTGAGCCCAAGTCCTATGCTGGGAAAGAAACGATCAATCTGCGGTTTTGCCCACGTAGCTCAGTGGTGGAGCACTTCCTTGGTAAGGAAGAGGTCATCGGTTCAATCCCGATCGTGGGCTCCACTGAAGCGGTTGCTGAATCGTAACCCAGGCCGGTAGTGGTGAAATTGGAATGAATTTTCGGATTGGTGTAAACCGGTTGTTTGAGAGAGGAGACCTAAGGAAATGGCAAAGGCGAAATTTGAACGAACCAAGCCCCATGTAAATATCGGCACGATTGGTCATGTAGACCACGGCAAAACCACTCTGACTGCAGCCATTACCAAGGTTCTGGCTCTCAAGGGACAGTCGCAT
>DSCM01000054.1 GCA_011049115.1 Pseudomonadota bacterium | reverse complement strand
GAGGACGCCTCGCTTAAGGGACGGGAGCGCATCCTGCTGGTTGACGACGAGAGCCTTGTTGTCGATGTCGGCCAGGACATCCTCCGGATACAGGGTTACGTGGTAACCGGGTTGAGTGATGCCCGCGAAGCCCTGGCCTTGATCAAGGCCAGGCCGGATTTTTTTGATCTGCTGATTACCGACCAGACCATGCCGCAGCTGACCGGAGCCGAGTTGGCCCGCGAAGTTTTTAAGATCAGACCCTCGTTGCCGATTATACTCTGCACCGGTTACAGCGCCGTGCTCGCAGAAAATGAAGCTCTGGCCATCGGGATCAAAAGATATCTTGCCAAACCGGTCGACGTGCTGACCCTGCTGCGAACCGTCAGGCAGGTTTTAAATGAAGGGCGGTCCGAGTCCGGACCTGGTCGCTCGGCTTAAGGGACGGATGCGTGCGCGGATCAGGGGAATTTTTTCTTGACCGGAAGATGATTGGCCAGAAGTACGCCCGGAACCTGAGTACAGCCGGCGCCGGTAATGTAATCAAGAAAAGGTATGTAGAACTTTTTGTTGATCGCCTGCCCGTCGGGCCGCTTCAGATCGTACAGACATTGGCCGATGGCCAGATCACCGTGATGGTTGCGCCGGCAGTTGTCGATATTTTCCTGAATCAGGCTTTGCAGATGGTTTTGCCGCATCAAGAGGCCGGCGAATGAGTTCGGGCCGTTTTCCGGCAGGGGATTTTGTAAAACCAGCTGAAAAAGAGGGCCGCTCCGGCTGCGATCAGCGACACAGATTCCGAGGGTGCCGGCTATCGGTAGAGTTTGCCAGGCGCCGCCGATGGCCTGGAAAGCCTGCATGACCGACGGCCCGCGCGGTGAGGGTACGGCCGAAGAGCGCGCCATCAGGATGATGGAATTGCCGTTGTTCGGGATCAGATTGACCTTGCCTTTGATGGTCTGGGCGATTTCCGGCCCGGCGATGCCGCTGATAAAACCCGCCTCGCCGTGCCCGGCTATGCAGATTATCTCATTTCTGCCGACGGTTACGGAATGATCCGGAGCGATTCGAAGCTCCTTCCAGGTCAGGTAGGTACCGAAGTTTTCGTACTTGGCGCTGCACATACCGATGCCGTACTGCGTGATCCAGTTTGCTCCCGGCATGCCGATGACCAGGGCCCGGGCTTCGCCCCGGGCTCCCAGCAGCAGGAGCAGCCAGAGAAAGAACCTGAAGGTTTTCATTGCCCACCTGTCTTGTAAAAATTCATCTCATGCGCTAACCATCCCATAACCCAAACGGGGATAACCAGTGAAGCACTTAACATTTTCTTGTTTTTGTTGTCTGAAAAACGTTGAAAAAACCAGAAAATAACCTGTCTGGCGCTAATAGCATGATCAGGCGGATCAAGGAAAGTCCGAAGATCCGCGGCCGGGGGAAACCGTATGGGAAAGATCGGGCTTGATGGCCGAGGGGGCTTAATTTTTTGGCGCAGCGTTTTTTTGTTGTCGGTGGTCTTGTAAAATGTCGGTTGACAAGGGCGCCTTTTTTGGCTATTAATAGACGGTTATAAAACATGGTTTGTAACGGTTCAGCCGTTTTGGGGTTTTGAGGGAGGCTTGAGTGGTTTTTTTGTCAGTTCTCGCGAAAGCTCGTGGGTTTCCCCGGCGCAGGAAGCCCATTGAAATGGCTGGTGTTTGAGCGTGTCGGCGTGTGCGGCAATTTCCAGCGCAATAAGCGCGGGAAATCAGAAATTGAGCTTTAGGGGTGGAGGACTTTAAGTCTCCGGAGTTGAATCGTTAGGTTCTTTGTTTAAGGGATCGGTTTCTTCGGGGAAAAGCCGTTCGGTTAGGTTTTCCTCCCTGTAAACCATTGAAATGTTATTTTAAAGAGGAGAATTTGTGATGAAAAAGTTGTTTGCAGGATGGTTTGGGCTTCTGCTGGTGCTGGGGTGTTTTGCTTTGCCGGCGGCGGCGAGCCTGGAAACCACCCGTGACGCTCAAGGAATCTGGTTCATCAACGGTCCTGAAGAGGCTCCGCTGGCGGAGGTTTTCGCGGAGGTCGGCTATGCCGTGGCCTGTGATCGACTTTGGCAGGCGGAAACCTTTCGTCGCGCCGGTTTGGGAACCCTGGCCGAGATTCTTGGTCCGGAGCAACTTGAAACCGATATCTTCGTGCGCACCCTGGGCTATTCCCAGGCCGAGCTGGAGGCGGTGTATGCGGCTTTCGATGAAGAAAGTCAAGCGGTTATCGGCGGCTATTGTTCGGGTTTTAATCGCCGCCTGCAGGAAATCGCGGCCAATCCCGCACTGCTGCCGTTTGAATTCGCGGCTCTCGGCTTTATGCCGCAACCCTGGACTCCGACCGATGTTCTGGCCTGGCAGGCCTTGATGCTGCGTAAGTTTGACTGTGAGGCCTTTTCCCGGGGGCAGCTCGACAATGCCGTTCTCTATATGCAACTGCTGGGTAAGCATTTTACCAAGGGGCCGGCCATGTTCGCCGATCTGCGCTGGACCAATGATCCAAGCGCTCTGACCTATATTGCTTCTCTGGATAACAAGCGGGAGCGGAGCTCGTCCTATTTTGCCGCTGCGCCGGTGTTACCGGAAACGGCCGCTGAAGTAGTCGATGTGCGAGTTGCCGCGAAGACGGTTAATCGTCTTTATCAGCGGGTGTTCGCCAATCTCGAAGCGGTTGGCGCCAATGCTAAAATGGGCAGCTATGCTTGGGCGATCAGCGGCAGCCGTACAGCCAGCGGCAACCCGATGCTCTACTCCGGGCCGCAGATGGGTTTCAGCGTGCCGGCGATTATCGGCGAAGGCTCCATTAACGCCGGCGGTCTCAGGGTTTCGGGGGCTCAGATTGCCGGCCTGCCCGGCATTGTTGTCGGTCGGACTCCGCATCACGCCTGGTCGATGCAGGTCGGTCACGCCCATACGGTCGATTATTATCTGGAAAGTCCGGCTGCGGTTACCTTGGACCGCGTGGAAACTTTTAAAGTCGCCGGGGCCGACGAGGTCAGGGTACCGGTTTTTCGCAGTCCGCATGGGCCGATTGTCAACCCTCTGCCGTATGATCCCGCAAGCTATGTTCCCAGTCTGGGTAATCCGATTGTGGCCTGGAAATACTCACATCGGGATCTCGAACACGGCACGATCAAAGCCTATCTTGATCTCGCCCGGGCGCAGAGCCCCGGGGAATTCGGCGCGGCCCTGGAACGGGTGGGGCTCTCCCAGCACTTCTGCTATGTGGATGTTGACGGTAATGTCGCTTACTGGATGAGCGGGCGGGAACCGGTCCGGCCGGTAGGAGAGTACCGTTTTCCTCAGAATTTTATTGCCGGACTGCCGCCGGTTGAATGGGACGCGGCTGATTTCGAGCCCCTGCCTCAGGTTCTCAATCCGAGCAAAGGTTATGTCTGCGGTTGGAACAATAAATGTTCGGCGGAGCGTCCCGGCTCCTTTAACTCGATTTCGTCAAATTATTTTTACGGACCTTTTCATCGGGCCCAGGTTATCGAGGACTATCTCGCGAGTCACGACCATCTGACCTTTGCCGAGGTTCGCGATCTGGCGGTTAATATCGCGGCCACCGATTCGCACAGCCAGGGCGGCAACCCGTGGGCTTTCGTCAAGGACTATTTCAGTGCCGTGGTTATGGGTTCCGGAAATCAGACCTGTAAAGACCTACTCTCCCTGACCAATGGTTTTGACGGTCATTTCTGCGATGACTGGGTTGCCGGTGATGAGCGCAGCTTTGCCTGGTTTTACACGAAAGCCTGGATCGATGAGGTGTTACGCCTGACCTTTGCCGACGAACTTGATTTCGGTGACAGCACCTATCTGGATCAACCTCAGGGGATTCTGTTCAACGTTTTGCTGCATGCCATGGCCGGAGAACAGAGCGGCATCGTCAACCAGTATGACTGGTTCCAGAACCGGGCCGACGCCCTGGCTCCCCAGACCCTGCCGGAAATTATCCTGAGCGCTCAGTTTAGGGCTCTGGAGCATACCCCTTGGTTTCCCAAGCGAGGTGAAATCAAGTTTCGGCACGATTTCTTCGCGGGTACGCCTTATGATCCGCTGCATACCGTTCCCTTTGGATCAAGGTCGACTTATGCTCACTGCGTCGAATATGACGATGCGGGCCCGGTGCGGATCGAGAGCATGTTTCCGCTCGGCCAGTCTGGCACTATCCTGGTTGAGCCCGAATTGAAAATGCCGATTTTTGATCAGCATTTTTATTCGATGAGCAAGTTTTACGATGGCTTCAGCCCGCGTCCGTTTCCCTTGTTTCAATAGCGTCCGCAGGTGGTTCAGAAAACGCCCCGGCGGGCAGTTTCCTCCGGGGCGTTTTCTGGAAATGGTTGCTGATTGATGCCGATTCTTTCCGGATCTTTAACCTGGACAGGAGGAAATTCGGTTTATGTCGGAGCAAGAAAAGCCTCTGGATCGCGAAAACCGTTGTTTGCCGGCCGAGATTCGCCGACTCCGGGAACTGCGGGCCCAGACCTATCGCGAACAGGCCCTCAAGCTGTATCCCTGGATCTGCGCCCGTTGCGGCCGTGAATTCAGCGGCAAGAAATTGCGCGAGCTCACGGTTCATCACAAGGACCATAACCACGATCATAATCCACCCGACGGCAGCAACTGGGAACTGCTCTGCCTCTATTGCCATGAATATGAACATACAAAATTTCCGGAGAGCGATCCGTCTCCGGCCATCTCCGTCTCACCCTCCCGAAAACCGTCCACAACCTTTCAGCCTTTTGCTGAACTCGACAAAAGGCTGAAAAAATAGATTTCAGTGTTGGTATCGCGATTTTCCCAAAGCGCGACCCGTCCCGCAACCTAATTGGCGCTTTTCGGCCCGCCAATAAGAGCTCTTCACAAAACATTTTCTTGTTTTTTAACCGAAAATGTTTTGTGAAATAATCAGCGTGGCTGAACCATATTTTCGGTTTATGGGTTTGCAGAAGGGCTCAGGTGCCCGGCTTGAGATCGGCGACGGCTCTGGCGGCGGCCTCCAGGGCTCCTTCGAGGTAGCCGCCGTGCCTGGCGGCGGTTTCGGTGCCGGCAAAATGAACCAGGTTATTCCAGAAGGAGCTTTGTCCGGCCGGAGGCCGGTAGAGGGGGTGCTCGTACATCGGGGGCTGGTCGAGGCTGGTGGCGGTGAAAGGTTCGCGGGCCCAGTCTTGGTAGTAAACCCGCAGGGGGCGGGCGGCGTCCGCGCCATAAAGCAAGGCTAATTGTGATTTGATCGCTTCCTGTAAGGCTTCCGGATTATGGCGCTGAACGGCGGGCAGGCCGACAAAGCCGATCAGACCGTAGGGTGGCCCCGCGGGGGCGGAGGCGTCGTGCAGTTCCGCCATGGGCCCGAGCTGGCTGAAAGCCTGCCCGGAAAATCCGGCGTTTCGCCAGAACGGGTTTTCGTAAAGGGCGCAGAACTTGGCCTGGCCCGCCATCCACGTGCCGGTTTTGAGCATGGCCTGAGTCAGTTGCGGGCTTAGTTCCGGAGTGAAAAGCAGGCTCGCCGCCGCCAGACGTGGCGGTAGCGCGAGAATTACCTGGCGAGCCAGGAAACACGCCCGGGGTTCTTCCTCGAGAACACCGATCTGAACCCTGACCGCATTGGCATCTTGTTCGAGGGCGCAGACCGGATGATTCAGACGGATTGAGCCGGGCGGCAATTTTTCAGCGAGACGCTCAATCAGGGCGGGCATGCCGCCGCCGAGCCGCCAGGAAAGCGGTTCCGAGGCGTAGCTTCGAACGGTGCGAATTCTGCCGTCATAGCCTTGAAAGCGGCCCTGGCCGGTAACGTATTGTAGATAGCCGTTCAGCTCCAGATCGCGAATCAGGCGAGCCAGAAGGGGATGGATCGCGGGCCAGTACCAGGACGGTCCCAGATCGCTGACCAGACCGGTCTCCGGCGCGCCAAGAATGCGGCCGCCGAGGCGGTCACGGGCTTCAAGCACAAGAAAGGGGCGTTGTTGTTGGGCCAGTAGGCTGGCGGCATAAAGCCCGCTGAAACCGGCGCCGATAATCAGGATCTCAACATTTTCTGAAGTCATATTTTGCAATTTCTGAGTAACTTCGGCTTAAGTGTTTGAATTTACATTATCAATACCTTTTATAACTATTCAGTCAACCAGAATATCCTGATTCTAGTGTCGCCATATATGCTGAAATCAACAACGCTGAATAGTTGTCATATTAGAGATTCCGGCCATGGTTTTTTGCAGCCAGATCAGGGCAATGGCGCTTGAGGTCAGATTGCCGCACAGAGCGGCGATCGCGACCATGCGGAAGTCGAGTCTGAGCCAGATGACAAAGATCATGGCCAGCGGCAAGGAGATCAGGAACAGGCGGCCGGCATTGATGACCAGGCCTGGCAGGCTCAAACCCAGTCCCTGCAGGGCGCGGTTGCCCGAGAGGGTTATTGCCATGAAGGGGAAGTTTAATACCTCGAATTTAAGATAAAGAGCGGCGAGTCGGAGAGGTTCGGCTTCGTTGGTGAAGGGGCGAAGGAAAAAGTGAGGCCGGAAAAACATTACCAGGCCGCAGACCAGGGCAAACACCAGGTTAACCTTGATGGCGAAATGGATGGTCTGTTTAAGCACTGCAAACTCGCGAGCACCGTAGAAAAGAGCGGTCAAGGTCAGAAGGGCGACCGACAGCGCGACCATCGGAATAATAATCGCGCTGTCAAGCCTGGTGACCAGGCCCAGGGCGGCAACGGTATCGGTGCCGTAACCGGCGATCAGGCGATTAATGCCCATCATGTAAATCGCCATCAGGAGCATGGTCAGGCTGGCGGGTAAACCAATGGCAAAAATTTCTCTGATCATAGCGGGCGAAAAACTCCAGTTATGAAGGTTTAATTTGATGATGGACTTGCGCTTGAGGTAGCCGAGGGCCAGGAAGAGCCCGGCGCACAGGGAAAGATTGGTGGCCAGGGCCGCTCCCTTGATGCCGAGATTAAAGGTGAAGATGAAAAGCGGATCAAGAATCAGATTGAGAAAAAGGGTGAAAAATTGCACCTTCATCGGGGTGATCGTGTCGCCTTGGGCGGTAAAGGTGCTGATGACGGCGTACATCGGAAACATCAGAAAGACGCCGGCGGCCACGATTCTCATGTAGTCGCCGGCCAGCCGGTGAATTTCCTGTTCCGCACCGAGCAGGGTCAGAAGTGGTCCCAGAAAAATTTCGGTGCCGAGAAAAAGGCCCAGGGCGCAGGTCAGAGAGGCGACGATACCATGCATGGCGGCGTTGGCGGCGGATTGCTCCAGGCCGGCGCCGAGGTGGCGGGCAACCACCGCATTCAGCCCTACCCCCATTCCCATATTAAAAGAGACCAGGGTGAAAAAAAGCGGAAAAGAAAAGGTCAGGGCCGCCAGCGGGCCCGTCCCCAGCCGTCCGACATAGGCCGTGTCCACAAGGTTATAAGTGGTCTGGATCAGGGTCGCGATCAGGGTCGGCCAAGCCAAGTGAAAAAGAGCCCGACGTGGGGCGCGCAGGAAAAATTCCAGGCGTTTTTTGATGATGTCAGTCCTTTGCAGCTGCAGCGGAGCGGCCGGTTTGACGGAGTTTTCGACGAACCGGTTATGCCGCTAGGGGTTTGTTTTTATTCTAAAAAAGATAGATGTAAACGATGAGATAGGCAACCGCCACGGCCAGCAGATTCAAGTGCGCATTGTTTTTGAAAAACAGGTCCCAGCGAAAATAGCGCAGGTCTTTCGGGTTTGGTTTTCGCATCGGGGGCAGAAAGCGGTTGGTCTCGCGGCAATAGGCGGCGTACTCAGCGCCGAAAATTTCACTCAAGATCTCTTCTTCGCGCCGGACCCGGTTAACCATGTAAAAATAGTAGACGACCGAAAAAATAAGCATCAGCCAGAAACGGCCGGTCATGGTCACGGCTCCCAGGATGAGAAAATAGCGACCGATATACATCGGGTTTCTGACTACCGCATAGGGGCCCTTCGCGGCCAGCGCCTTTTTTTTGTGCAGGGAAGCGAAACACCACAGTTGCAGCGCTTCGCCGAGGCCGGAGATGCCCAGGCCGTGCCAGAAATATTCCTTGTACATAAGCCGGAGCAGAATAACCAGGCCCACAAGGCTTAAAGGCCAGCGGTATTGCAGGAATCTGGCGCGCCATTCGGGATTATTGAAAAAATCGTTAATGCGGCCCAGGATGTTTTCCATGTGTCGGACTCCGGTGGAAGGTTTAAATGCTGCTTTTAAAGTTTGCCAGGGCCTGGCAATGGATGTTCGGTCTGAAAAAAACAAAAAAAGAATTACTGAGAGTACTGTTTTTGCGAGTGCAGCCCCGTGATGTTGCATTGTGGGGCCAAGGTCCGCATTTGCCGTTAGCCTAAGTTCAGGCGTCGGCAGCGCCCGGAGTTCTGTAGCCGTCGGCGGCTCAAGTTTGAAGCTCTTCGATCTTTTTTGCATAAGCCAGCTCGGCGGCTTTTCTTTTTTTCTCCCTGGGCAAAAACTTTTCGGCGCGATGCCGCAGCTCTTTGAGATTGTAAGGCAGCTCGGCTTTGAGGCGGGCGGCGGCCCAGGCCTGTTCGTCCGGGGTGAAATAAAGGAGAATGTCGGACCATAGCTGGGGATAGGTTTTAAGTCGGGCCCGCTTGCGATTAAGCGCGCAGTGCTGCACATCGAGGAGGTAGATTTCGGCACTTTCGGGAATCACCAGAATATTGCGAAAATAAAGATCGTTTAAGGCCAGGCCGCTGCGAATCAGCTGAGCGCCGAAGCGGACGATTTTATCGATGACCGGCTTTCTTTTCGGGCTCTGATTTTCGTCCAGAAAAAGAGACAGGCGCTGGCTGCCGGCCACCTCGCGACTGAGAATGAAGGCGCTGCGCAGAATGCGGCCATCACGCTTCTCGCCAAACGCCAGAATCTCAATGGTGCTGCAGCCCAGCGAGGTCTGTTTGAGTTTTTCCAGATTTTCATATTCCTGGCGGGCCTGTGATTTCTGCCAGCAATAGCGCCAATGAATTTTGTTGTAGGTGTAGCGCTTGAGGTAACAGGCCCCTTCCTTGTCGACAAAACGGAAGACCCGGGATGACCGCCCGCCGTTGATGAGCAAGCCTCCGGACCGGTTCATAAAATCATCATAGGAAAAATCCGCCCAAGGCCGCGGCAGGGGCGGAGACGAAATGAAAAAAAAATCTGTCATCGCCCCAAAAAAATAATTGAAAGACGCTGTCCTGTTTACATGAAACAAGACGAAACCGCAAGTCCTCATGCAGATTTTTGGGGGCCAAACCCGGTTCAGCGTTTGGCGGCTTCTGAACCTGGACAAACTCATAACCACGCTTGAAAAGCGCAAAAAAAGATGGCGCAATAACGGCTCCGAAGGCGAGCGCCCATCAACCTGAACACTGCGGCGTGTATAGCAAATCGCAGTGTTCAGGTTGATGGGAGACGTAACCGGCGGAATTGTTGCGAAGGCTATCAAGGATGGGTCTGATCAGCCTGGCGACTGATCAGACCCATCAGATTGTATGTCAACTGGGCGCCGGCAAAGGCGGCGGCCGGAGAATCGGGGGCCGGGGCCAGCTCGACCACGTCAAAACCGATAATCCGATGACGCGTGGCGATTGCCTCAAGAATCCACTTGACCTGATACCAATCCAGGCCTCCGGGTACCGGGGTGCCGGTGGCCGGAATCAGGGACGGATCGAAACAATCGAGATCGAAAGTGACGAAAACCTCATGCGGGAAATCTTGCGGTGGCATCGCGGCTTTGATTCCGGTCCGGAAAATTGTTTCGGCATCGGCAAAGGGAAGGCTATGTTTTTGCCGGAAAAGATGCTCTTCGTATGAGTAGCTGCGAGTTCCGATCTGAAAGATGGGAATCCCGAGATCGAAAATCCGTTTCATGACACAGGCATGACTTAAGGGATTGCCCTGATAACTGTTCCGCAGATCGGCATGGGCATCGAACTGGATGACCCCGAATTCAGAATAAAATTCCCTGAGCGCCTGAATCGCGGCTTGGGTGATGGTGTGCTCGCCGCCGAGCAATACCGGTACGGCCCGGTGGCGCAGGGCCTCGGTAACGGCTTGCCGGATCGCATCCAGGACATCTTGCTCATCGCCGCTGCAGTCGATCGTCGCTTGGGTGTGGATGCCGGCCTGAGCCGGAATGCTTTGGCCGTCGAAGAGTTCAAGCTGGTGTGAGGCTTCAAGGATGGCCTGTGGCCCTGCGGCTGTTCCCCCCAGGTAGGACACGGTTTTTTCGTAAGGGGCGGCAATGACGTGAAAAAGAGCCTGATCCGGCGTCGCGGAAGGGACATCTTCACCGTGAAAAGAAAGGTTTGGTGTCGGCATGGTTTACCTGCTGGCTTGGGGTTGGCCGGGTTTTAAGCGTGGTCTGGGTTGCCGGGACGGCTATTCGTCCAGTACTTTATAGGAATCAACTCTCAGCATTTCATAGCCGTCTTCGTCCTTGACGAGCTGACCGTGGGCTTCAATGGTCTTCTCCGCCAGAGCCAGCAGTTCCTTGCCCCGACCCTCGGGAGCAATGTCGTAATAGGTTCCGTCGGCTTCTTCGATGGAAACCACGACCACGGCATCGTTTTCATCGTAGGCCAGGGGGATGACTTTGCCGGTGGCGGTGATCATTTCGGTTCCCGCCGCAAGTCCGGCGCCAAGAAGGAGTGCAAGTAAGACGACAAAAATTAGGGTAATGGCGGTTTTTTTCTGCATGGCGGTTTCTTCCTTACTGAAAATTAATTTTTACAGGGCTTTGCAAACCTTGCGCGGCAACCTGAGTCCTCGCGTTTCTCGCGGTTATTATGGTTGTTGTGAGGTCGTCGATGTTGGGTGGTTTATTTTTAAAGGGCGCCGGGTTTTGTCACTGGGGCTCGGTTTTTGAATCCCGTTCCTGAATAGGCACGTAGCTGAGCGACGCGGGACCGACATACTCGGCCCGGGGCCGGATCAGACGGTTTTGGCGCCACTGTTCGAAAATATGTGAAGTCCAGCCTACGACCCGGCTCATGGCAAAGATCGGTGTGAAAAGTTCTTCCGGGATCTCCATGGCATGATACAGTGAAGCCGAATAAAGATCGACGTTGGGGAAAAGTCCGGTGAGGTTGGTGACTGTTTTTTCCAGAGCCCTGGTCAGCTCATAGAAGTGGAGATTGCCGACCAGCTCCGCGCATTGCCTGGCCTGTTGGCGCAGGGGGGCGACGCGGGGATCCTCACAACGATAGACGCGGTGTCCGAAACCGGGAATCTTCTTTTTGTTCTGCAGGCGCTGCCGGACCCAGCTTTCGACTTTTTCCGTTTTTTCAATTTCCTTGAGCACCCGCATGACTTCGATATTGGCACCGCCATGGAGTGGGCCTTTCAAGGTTCCGATGGCGCTGGTGACCGAAGAATAAAGATCCGCCATGGTGGAGGCTGTCACCCGCGCGGCAAAAGTCGAGGCGTTGAGTTCGTGGTCGGCATGAAGAATGAGGGCGCTGTCGAAGGCTTTGACCAGCGTCGCTTCCGGTTCCCGATTGTGCAGGGTATAAAGAAAGTTGTAAGCAATGCTCTGGTTGTCAATCGGTTTTACCGGCTCATGTCCGGAACGCAGGCGCTGCATGGCCGAAATCAGCAACGGGATCCTTTCCGTGATTCGCTGGGCCTTGCGCAGGCAGGCGTCAAGCCGGGTATTGCCGCTGTCCGGATCCCAATGGCCCAGGGAGGAGACCGCGGTACGCAGGACTTCCATCGGGGTGGCAACCTTAGGGAACATGCGCAGGATCATGATGGTTTCAATCGGCAAATCGAGGGAGCCGCTGAACCCATCGAGAAAGGCCTGAAACTCGGTCTGTCGCGGCAGACAGTGGTACCAGAGGAGGTAGGCGACCTCCTCGAAGGAACTTTTTTCAGCGAGTTCCAGAACATCATAGCCCCGATACAAAAGTCTGCCGTTGACGCCGTCGATAAAACAGATTTTGGAGGTGCTGATCACAACTTCTTCAAGTCCGGCGCTGGTTGGCGCCGATTCAGAAAGCTTACCCATGTGCGATTTCCTTTTTTATCAGATAGGTTCGCAGGCCAGGTTGACGACCGGGGCTGCCGTTTTAATAAATTGTTGTCTTAAACTATAGGTGTAGGCGCCCTGGTTGGGAATCAGAAGATAGTCTCCGGCCTTAAGGTCTTCGCCCCAGTACGAGTTTCCCCAGAGGTCGTCCGGCGTGCATAGGGAGCCCATGATTTCGCAGGGGCGCTCTTCCAGGGCCGGGCGGCTCAGGTTGAGAATCGGAAAGTAATCCCAGACAAATCTTTCCCAGCCGATACTGTTGGTGCCGGCGTCGGTAATCGCCAGGTCAATTTCCTTGCGGTCGATTACCTGAAGCAACAGATGCATGGTGTCGTTGCAAAGCCAGCGCCCGGGTT
>DSCM01000053.1 GCA_011049115.1 Pseudomonadota bacterium | reverse complement strand
GGATGGTGGTAAGCCTCACGGCAATGCCGAGCTTTTTGAGCTCGCCGAAGATACGCTTGTAGCCCCAGGAGAGGTTTTCGGTCGCCATGCGCAGGATCAGCGCCACGATATCCTCGGCGGTGCTGGGACGACCTGCCGGTTTCGGACTGCGGGTTTTGGCTTTCGGACTCAGCCATCGCCGGTAGGTCTGCGGCTTGACCACCAGCATGACGTCTGCAACGTCGTGGTTGATCTCGTTTCCCAGCCGCAGCAGCTTGGCTCGCTCCTCCGGCGTGGGGACAATGCGCTGGTCTTCGATCCGGTCGCGCAGCATTTTGATCTGGAACATCAGCAGCTGCATCCGGACGTCGTATTTCGGCAGAAACCGATGTGCCAGAAAGGTGAAAAGAACGAAGTAAAGATTGAATTTCATGCCCAACCCACGATACTGCACGGGATGCATATCCTGTTGATTTCAATACAGTTTGAGCGGTGCATATGTTTCCGCACCCCTGGGAAAGCCCCGGTTTCGACCTCCCGATGAACTCGGCCGAAAAGAGGCCGACAATCCATGCCACGGATCGGGTGAAAATACAACGAAACGATGTCGGTGGGAGGCAATAAGACGGGGAAGTTGGAGAGCGATTTCCGGTATCCGACCGGACTGCAAACCCGTTACCCTCGTCCGGTGCAGGGAAATCGGGGGAGAAAATCGCTTCCTGTGACATGAGCTGCCGCAAGATGTCGGCGAGCATTATTTTTCATTTCACATCAATTGGTTACAGGGAAAGTCGAGGGTGGAGACTGTTTTGCGCCAGGTCGACGCACCCTCCAAAGGTGGGGCGCGATTTTTAACATTATATTTTTATCAGCCAAATTTGACCTTACAACTTGATCTTTAAGCTGCTTTTTGATATTATCGCTCCGAGTTGATTTGACTTTTCAACCATCCATAAAACATCGTCAGAACCATGTCAAGGGATTTCCCACAGAGTTATACTTCAGGTTTAAAGTTCACAGACGAGCTGTCCGTGTCCATGCGCCGCAGGATTTTTTAAATCTACTCGGAAAGGCCGTATACTGAGGAAATAAAGCGTTTTATTGGTTTTCTGCGACTGCTGAAGCGGAGCATAACAACCAGCGCGTAGTTCCAATTCAATTTTCCACTTCAATCACAATGTTCACAGGAGAGTCATATGAAAATATTTTTCAACCGTCTGCAATTTGTTTTTCTGCTTGCCGTTCTGGCTTTCATCCTGGTTGATTGCCGACTCAAGGCCGAAGCCCATGTCTATTTTCCCCATGTCGCCAGCAATGCCGCCTGGGGAACCGAGGTCTGCCTGATCAATACGAGCGCCGGCGCCACGGTTTCCGGCACACTGCAAGCCTACCGCAACGACGGCGTTCCAGCCGGCAACCTGGACATTCAGCTGGGTCCCAATCAGCGCCGCCAGGTAAACGTCGGCGCGGAAATGGCCGATCCTCAAAACATCGGCTATCTGATTTTCACCACAGATGCAAGTTCCCTGGTCGGCTATACCAAATTCTTCCAGTACGGAATTTCCCAGGTGGCGGTGCCGGCCGTGAGCGAAACCGGCAACAGCAACATTTATATCGCCCATATCGCCTCCGACAGTAATTGGTGGACCGGTCTCAGCCTGGTCAACACCACCGATGCGACCAAGAATCTGACCATCACTTTCAACACCGGCGAAACCCGATCGCTAAGCCTGGGTCCCAAAGAACACCGGGTTTTCACTATCGCTGGCCTGTTCGGCGTGCTCAGCAAGCCGCTGATCAACTCCGGCGTTATCAGTAACGCCAACGGCGTGGTCGGGCTCGAGCTTTTCGGCAACAGCCGACAACTCTCCGGAGTCGTGCTTGAGGATAAGCTCGGCAAAACCATCAACGTCGCCCATGTCGTCGCCGACGCTTCCTGGTGGACCGGAATCGTCGCCTACAATCCGTCTTCCAGCAACACCGCCAACCTCACGATTCAACCCTACAACGCCAACGGCACGCCCCTGACTGGCAAGAGCGCAACCCTGGGCCCCGGACAAAAATACATCGGCACCCCGGCCACTCTCGGCCTGTCGGCCGACACCGCCTGGTTCAGTATCAGCAGCAGCGCCGACATCACCAGTCTGGAGCTTTTCGGCTCGAACGACAGTGAGCAGCTGGCAGGCTATTCCCTGGTCGATCTCAAAAGCAGAAACGGCGTTTTCGCCCGCCTGGAAAAACAGGGCTGGACGGGAATCGCCCTGGTTAACCCCAATGCGACCAGCGCCACGGTAACGCTGACCGCCTACGACAACTACGGCAACCAGATCTCCGCCAAAACCATAAACCTGGCCGCCCATAAAAAGGAACTGGGCACCCCGGAAAACATCTTCTCCCCTCAGAATCTGGCGACGGCCACCTATGTCCGATACGCTTCCGATCTTGAGCTGGTGGGCTTTCAGCTTAATGGCGATAATTTCGCCACCATGCTGGACGGCATGCCCAGCCTCAAGGCGCCGGCGACCTCAAGCGACGCGGCCCTGCCCGCCGGTCTGGCCACCGAAGTCGAAAACGTCCTGGACCTGGTCGCCTACAACGATGAGCTGGCGGATATTCTGGATGAAATCATGGACCTCTTCCTTCTCGTCATGGAAGGCGACGGTTCAAGCTGTCCGGAGGTCACCAGCAACCCCGCAACCATCAATCTGGAGCACCTGCCCGCAACCGCTACCGTAACCATCGACTTCGGTCAGGGTTGTCAACCACAGGGCAGCACCAGCACCTATTCCGGCCAGGCCACGCTCAGTCTCGCCAATCTGGCTCTGACGTCCAGCGGAATTTCAGCCGACTTCACCCTGACTGCCACCCAGCTCATCCGCGACGGCGTGCCGCTGCTCAACGGCAGCGTTTCCGGCAATCTGTCGGCCGACAATAATGGGGCAACAATCACCCTGAAGTTCACCGATCTGCAAAGCATTGAGGGCATAGTCCTGAACGGCCAGGTAACCATCAACGCCAGCAACCTGTCCCTGGACGATTTTTCCTTTGCCCAGATCAGCGTCGGCTTTAATAATTTCAGCACCGGAACCTACAGCGTCAGCAGCGGCACTCTAACCCTGACGCCCGGCAGTTCAAGTTATCAGGCGGTCGCCAATCTGCAAACCAATTCCGGCCCGGTCAATCTGAGTCTGAACATCACCGAATCAAGCGACGAGGTTATCGTGATCAACACCACCCAGACCGGATCGCTGGCCGGCTACAATGTCACCATCAACAATCTGACCTTAAACCCCGCGGTCTGCGCCGACTATCCCAGCAGCGGCACCATCAATCTGAGCCAGGCGGCGACAAGCTATAGCCTGCTATTCACCAACGCCTGTGACGGCAGCTATATTGTAAGTCAACCATAAAAAAAAGGCCCGGAGTGGGGAGCATCACGCATCCACATTCCGGGCCTGGTTTCTCACCCAGCCCTTCATTTCACAAGCAACGCTTTCCATCTCCAGCAAAAGCGCAAAAAGCAAAAACTTATGCCTTCAGCCGTTAAAGAGTCATGCGCACATGTCCCATACCCAGACCACTGGCGGCGCCGAACAGCAGGATTTCCTGCCCGCTGCCGAAACCCAGATTGCCGCATTCGATCTGGGCACTGAGGGTTATCGGAATCGCTGCCGCCGCCGTATTGCCGAGATAGTCGGCCGTAATCGCCACCTTCTCCATTTTTTCCCTGAAGATCTTGACAATCTCTGCAATCAGATGGGGTGATATCTGATGGGGAATAACCTTGTCCAGCCGCCCGGTAAAATTTGTTTCCCCATGCACCCTCCGCCGGAAACTCCGGTACTCGCGAAAGTACTTAATACTCAGAGGACGCACGACCCGGGCCAGATTGCTGAGGTCAAGATAAAACCAGCCATTGATGCTCGACGGAATTTTCCGGCGCCAGTGCGGGTCCTCGGGAACATGGCAGAGTTCCCAGTGGGCCCCTTGGGCAAAAAGATTGATTTCCGTGATTCCGGCGCACCCCCGACTCGGTTCGACCATTATCGCGGCCGCGCCGTCACCCAAGGTCAGACCACCGAGTTTACAGCGAAGATCCTCCTTGCCATGAAGCACCCGGCAGAACCAATGGCTGGGAAGCTCGGCGACACAGATGCAGATTTTTCGGGCGGCTCCGGAGATAATCAGGCTGTTGGCAAGGTTGAGGGACTGCAGAAAACCATTGCAGGCGTTTTTCACGTCGAAAGAATTGACCGTGCGAATGCCGAGTTTATGTTGCAGGATGTTAGCGGTGGCCGGTTCCAGGCAATCCTGGTCGGTACCGGCAAAAATCAGCGTGTCTATCTCATTCTTATGGGTGCCGGTCTCACGCAGGAGCTTCCTGACAGCCAGCAGACCCAGATCAGAGGGCGCTTGGCCGGGGGCGGAAAAACGCCGGCGGTGAATACCGGTGGTCCGGGCGATGATGCCCGGCAGCCTCTTCCTGAGTTCATCCGGGGCGGTCAGCAGCGCGGAAAGCGCCTGATTATCAATCTCGGTCTCCGGCAGAGCGACGGCGATGGCGGAGATTTCCGCCCGCGGAATGGGAAAGCTCTGCAGGCGGCTAAGCAGACTGAATCCGGCGGTGTTCTGGTCGCGCACAATTTACCTCTGAGTCAAGGTTTCAGTCACAATTTATCTTCCGAGCCGGCCCCCAAAATCCGGGACAAGCCCCACAAGATTCTCGCTTCACCCGGCCGCAGTCTTTCCGCAAAGCCTGCAAAAACCGCAAACAGCAGTTTCATCGACCATGTTGATCAATGTCGACGGGCGGCGTTTTCACGAAAGAACGAAAGCAGAGCGCCTTTCCGCGACAACCAAACACCGCCATGAAAGCTCAGAACGGCGCGGCCTCCACAAAGACCGCAGGACTCACCGTTTTCGCCCGGCCCAGACCTGTCTAAAGCCGTAACTTGTCAATGTTTTTCCGCTGCTCCTGCACCACCTTGGTCAGGGCGGCGACGATATCCATTGTGCTCAGGCCCTGGTGATCGTTCATGGCGACCAGCTCCGGCACCTTCTCGGCGATAAAACCGACCCTCTTTTCCTGCAAATCGGCCTTGTAACGGTAGTTGACCGGGTTGAGCGCGAGCAAGGTTTTCAGGGCGTCCTCGGATTGCAGCTCTTCAATGTCTAACTTCAGATCCCGACTTGAACCCACCACCAGGCCGCCGCTGGCCCTGATATCGCCGTCCACGTCCAGCTTGCATGTTGGAGCCCAAGTACCGATACCGACGTTGCCGGTGGCTTTCAGCAAAGGGTATTGCTGGGCGTCGAAGGCTGAATGCGAAAACAGAGCGCGGAACCATTAGTAACGTCGCGAATGAAAAAATTAGTTTCATTGCCACAAAGATCCCATTTCTGCGGGGCCCATCCATTTGACCCATTCTGATCCAACCGCACCGTCGGGCTGTCGCCATCGACGATATGCAGTTCGACGTAGAGAATTGAGGTTCCCAACCCCACCCGCCCGTAATCCTCGACATACAGGGCATGGGCCGGAGCCCCGGCCTCGATCGTAAAGGGACGACGGCCGGCGTCGACATCCCAGATGGTGAAATAGCCGGCGCCGCCGCTGGTCGCATCGTTGACCAGAATTCTCCAGTCGGTGGTCGAAAAAGTGCCGGTGCTGGTGTCCTCGAACAGGATTTGCAGATTGTTTTACTTGAGCTTCAGGGTAGAGCAACCAAAGTTTTCGCCATCGGCGCAGTCAAAACCGATACATTGACTGCCGGTCACGATCACATCGTCGTAATGCAAGATGTCATGTCGCCCCGCAATCTTGCATTGTCGTTTTCACCTTCGCCTTCGACGGGAATGACCATCTCTCCCTGGATAATGGCGAACGACCCGCATTGCACGTTGGGGCCTGAGTCATCCTCCGCAACCGCCGCTTCGTCATCCGCGCCGCTTCTGAGCGCGCCGAAGGCCGGCAACACATAAAACTCATAGTTGTAATTTCCATCCGGCAGGGGATCGCCGTTATCGTCGCGAGACGAAAAAACAACCTCTTCGCCGGGAGAAAAACGTCTTTTGAGACTCACCTCGCCCGGACCGGAAACCATCAGGGCCAAACCGTCCTCCGGCCTTTGCGACAACCATTCGATCGTATCAAGTGGTTCCGCGCTCACCGACAAGATCGCGACCAGCGCGGACCCTCGTCGAGGGCCGAGGCCGCGAAGCCGACGCCGAGCAACCCCGGTAAAGCACAGAAAACCAGAAACATTGCCAAAGAGCTCAACATCCGACCGTTTCTCATACCCATACCCGCCTTTCATAAAAATTCATTTCAGGATTCCGGCCAAGACCGAAAAAATTGAGCCGTCTCACCCTTGGACAAAAAATACGCGCCGGAAGTGGTGATTCAACCCCAATCTTCCCTTGCCGCCCGGCCGAGACCGCAAAAAATAACCACTTGGCGGCCGCCTTAAACTTATCATAGTGCAGGAGCCCTCCGAGTAGTTTGATATAATCTGCGTCCCCAAGGGCATTTGAACCCCTGGCGCCGTCGTGAAAGGGTGTCCCGTAGAGTACTCCGCCGGCATTTTCAGATACCTTACACAACCTAAAAGGACATCAGGGAACAATAAAAGCCGGCACGCCGGCCACCCGAGAAGCCACCCAAGCTAAAAAAGACTGATACTATCGCAGATTATCTGCAAAAGTCAAGCCCCTACCGGGCAGTTGAAGCACCTTGGTTGAGTTGAAACCTATGGCAAAATAACGGACATTTATCACCGACTGTCAAAGCTTGCATTCTACAAAGAGCAATGCTATACATAAACTACACAGATTATCAAACAGGACAATAAGCAGGACATCGACAACCGCAAAGAGAGCCCTGGCATGGAAAGCCCTGACATGATGGAACCAATGCTGATTGCGGCAGGCTCCAGACACCGCTCGGAGCTAACGGACCTGGCGGTTGAGCTTGCAGCAAGCGCGGCAGGCTTGCGCCGCAGTCTCCCCGAAGAAATTTCTACAGCCTTGGCCGGACTGGTTAGGGTCATGAACTGCTATTACAGCAACCTGATCGAAGATCACAACACTCACCCAGTCGATATAGAACGAGCTTTAAAAAACGATTGCAGCTCTGACCCGGAGAAACGCAACCTCCAACTCGAAGCCAAGGCTCATGTCGAAGTGCAGCGGTGGATAGATGCCGGCAGTCTGTCCGGTCGCGCCGCGACACGAGAAGGGGTGTGTGAGATTCATCGCCGGTTTTGCGAGCTGCTCCCGAAAGAACTGCGGTACGCCAAAGACCCGGATACCGGCAAGAGGTTCGGGATCACTCCGGGAGAGCTGCGCGACAGAGATGTCCGAGTTGGACATCATGTCGCTATAAGCCCAGGTGCGGTCCAGGGTTCCTGACACGCTTCGAGCAAGTCTACAGCCGTCTTGGCAAGACAGATGCGATCCTAGCTATTCCGGCAGCTCATCACCGTCTGCTATGGATTCATCCCTTCATGGACGGTAACGGCAGGGTTGCCCGCCTGATGTCACACGCCATGCTGCTCGATGCACTTGATACCGGCGGGATATGGTCTGTTGCGCGTGGTCTTGCCCGGACTCAAGAAGCGTACAAGCCTTACTTGGCTGAATGCGACACGCCCCGTCGTAACGACCTTGATGGCCGAGGCAGCTTGAGCGAAGAGGCACTGGCCGATTTTACCAAATATTTTCTTGAAACCTGCATCGACCAGGTGAAATTCATGGAAGGACTGATTCAGCCGGACAAGTTGCGAATCCGTATCCAGCTCTGGGCCGAAGCAGAGATCCGGACGGGATCTCTGCCCCTGCATTCGGACAGGGTTTTAGAGTCGGTTCTGTATCGGGGAAAACTTCCTCGCGGAGATGTTGCGACTCTTTTGAACAGCACCGATCGCCATGCCCGACGCATAACATCCGCACTGATTGGAACCGGAGCCCTTGACTCCAGAAGTTCTCGCGCACCGCTTTATGTGGCGTTCCCAACAAAGCTTGCTTCAAGATGGCTGCCGGGATTATTTCCGGAAGGTTAGCCAAGCAACTGTTTTTTCTTTCTACGAAACTATCGGTTCGACCGGCCCATGAAGATGCTACCCGAACTGGATCAAAAAGCAAAAAAAACCACCCAGAAACCACCCCGCTCGACAAAAAGCTAAAAATAGTTTCATAAGTGGCTTAATTTTGTTGGCGTCCCCAAGGGGATTTGAACCCCTGTCGCCGCCGTGAAAGGGCGGTGTCCTGGGCCAGGCTAGACGATGGGGACGCATGGGTTGTTTCTCGTTGCAGAACCTGATGAAACAAGCCGGCTCTTGCGTGAAACGGAGGCGTCTTTTAACTTAAAAAATCCGACTTGTCAACTGCTAAAAATCGAAAGATCAAAGATTTTTTGCAACCATTCAGCCAACCCGGTTATGTTGAAATCACGGTTCCTACGCCCGGGCCACCGTCTGACTAAGCTCATTTTCAATCCCGGCGTGGTCTTTACTGCCGGGCGCAGACAAAAGCGGCCCACTCGCCGGCGGTTTCAACCAACTCGACCTTAAAACCGCGCCGTTCGCAATATTCCTTCATTTCATCTATCTGTTCAAGCAATATCCCCGACAAAATCAAGCGCCCGGAAGCGGCCAGAAGACGATGAAGTTGCGGCAACAGACTTTTCAGCACCGGAGCAATGATATTGGCGACAATCAGGGTGAAAGAGCCCTCAACTTCGGTCAGAGGTCGACAGTCAAGTTCGACTAGATCTTCAATTTGATTATGAACGCAATTTTCCCGGGCATTGTCGAGGGCATCCGGATCAACATCCAGGGCCAGGACGCGAGCGGCGCCCTGGACGGCGGCCATGATCGCGAGAATGCCGCTCCCTGTGCCGACATCCAGAACCGTTGCCGACGGCCCGGTTTTTTCCAGTTCCCGCTCCAAGTTCAGCGCGGCCAGCCGGGTGGTCTCATGGGTTCCCGTCCCGAACCCCTGTCCCGGATAAATTTTCACCACCCGAGTGGCCTCGTTCTCGGACACCTCTTCCTGCCAGGCCGGCACGACCAGGGTTTTTGCGGTCAAGGCCACCGGCACAAAATTTTTCCGCCAGTTCTCGAACCAGTCCTGATTCTCAACGGCGACGATTCGGACTTCACCGGTGATCAGGTTTTCCTGTTGCAGGCACGGGACCAGTTCCCGTAGAGCTCCGTCTTCCACATCGGCGAAATAGGCGGTCAGAAAAGCCGGAAAGCCGACCGGTGGCAAGGGCTCCTCAACCTTCTCGACCAGGCCTTCGACCCCCTCCCAGAGCCCACAGCAATCATGCGCAAAAAGAATTTCTTCCAAGCGCTCCCGGGCCGAAGCCTCGGCCACAGGAGTACAGACCAGAGCCCACCAGTTTGATTTATCGCGAGTCGTCATTTATCCAACCTGACCACGGCAAAAAGGCGGAGCTGCTGACGCTGAACCAGAAAGCGCAGGTAGCTGCGTTGTTTTCCGGCCCGTAATGCCTTATTGAAGTCATTCACGGTTTCAATCTGTTCATTATCGACCATCAGAATTACATCCCCCAGTTGCAGGCCGGCCTGGGCAGCGCGACCGTCGGGATCCAGCCGACTGATGATAACCCCGTTTTCCACTCCGAGTCGCTGCCGAGCGGCCAGTTCCGGGGTCAGATTACGGACGGCCAGTCCCAGTTCACCAAGTCGATCATCACTCAAAGCCGAGCTTTCCTCAAGGCCCTCGTTCTCCAGATCGTCAAGCACGACCTTGGTCTTCACAATTTTACCCTGCCGCAGGAGTTTAAGTTCAACCTTGGTCCCCGGTTTCTTGGCCGCGACCAGACGCGGCAGATAGCGCATTTCCTCAATTTTCTCGCCATCAACCTCAAGAATAATATCACCAACCTGAAGCCCTGAGCGGGAAGCGGGACTGTCTTCGACGACCTCGGAAACCACCGCCCCGGATTTTTCCTCCAGACCGAAAGAAGCGGCCAGTTCTTCGGTTACTTCCTGAACATGAACCCCGAGACGCCCTCGCGACACCTTGCCGGTTTTCAGTTGAGGCAACAGAACTTTGGCCATATTGACCGGAATCGCGAAACCGATGCCCTGACCGCTGGCGACGATCGCCGTATTGATACCGACGACTTCACCCTCCAGATTAAACAGCGGCCCGCCACTGTTGCCGGGATTGATGGAGGCGTCGGTCTGAATAAAATCATCATAAGGCCCGGAACCGATCACCCGGCCGCGGGCACTGACGATGCCGGCCGTCACGGTGCGGGCCAGACCGAAAGGATTGCCGATGGCAATCACCCAGTCGCCGACCTTCAGGGAATCCGAGTCCCCCATCCTGACCACCGGCAGCTCGTGATCGACATCAATCTTCAGGATCGCGAGATCGGTTTTGGCGTCACGGCCAATGAGACGGGCCTCGTAGGCGTTCTTGTCGGAAAGCGTAACCTTGATCTGATCGGCGTCTTCGACAACATGGTTATTGGTAAGAATATAACCGTCGTCACTGATGATAAAACCGGAACCCAGGCTTTTGACGGGCCGAGGCTGAGAACGACGATGAAAATTATCGAACTGACCGAAAAAACGGCCGAAAAACTCCTCAAAAGGATCCGAGCCCTGACCGGGGAAATTAAACCCCCGCCCGCCGCTCGACAAGACCTTTTTCTCGGTATTGATATTGACCACCGCCGGGGTCAGTTTCTCGACCAGTGGAGCGAAACTCGGCGGCATCGAGGCCGCATTTGCCGAAAAAGCTCCCAGCACCAGCAAACCGGCAAGCACCGGCAACAAGAAATGAATAATTACGCTGCGATGGAAACTCGCGGCCAGGGGACGCTGAAAAAACATCGTGAAATACCTCCCGAAAAATTTTTTAACGTTACAGTTTATTAATGCGAATCCGAAAGAAACCGAACTTAACCATGATAAAAAAAAACCACCCCTTGACCAACCCGATGATCAAGGGGTGGTTGGCCGACCCCCCAAATTTACTGTGCCAGCAAATTTAACAAGGAGGAGGAGAGGGTCGGCCGCCAACAAGGAAGAAAAGGAGTCTTCATCAAGCATAGTAACAAACCAACATTATATGAGGATTAAAGAGAAATTATTTTTTCCTTAAAAAAGCATTTTTTACCAACGACAAAAACCGCCCCCCCCCGGGGGCGCGGCTAACGCTGAGCCGTTTCCACCAGAAAAGGCTTCTGTTCCCCGTTCACCGGCAAGCCGCCGGGCAGAAAAACCCGAAAAACACTGCCTTCGCCAACCACGCTGTCAACCTTGATCACACCGTGATGCGCATCGACTATCCACTTAACAATGCTCAAACCCAGGCCGCTGCCGCCAAACTGACGACTACGGGCCTTATCGGCCCGGTAAAAACGGTCAAAAATGCGGGGAACCGCTTCTTCCGGAATCCCGATGCCGGTATCCGCCACCATAATTTCCACTCCATCATCAAGGTTTTTCAAGCCCAGATTAACATGGCCGCCGGCCGGGGTATAACGAATCGCGTTACTGAGCAGATTAATCACCATCTGCCGCAATTTAAGCTGATCCCCATAAATCGAGTTCACCTCCGCCAGGGAACTTTCAAGCTCAAGTCGATGTTCCTCGGCCAGAAGCTTGAAATAAGGCAACAGATTCAATAACAGGGCGCGCAGATCAACCGGATCGGAGTGCAGTTCCTCCTGCCCCATGTCGCTTTTGGAAAGAAACAACAGATCGTTAACAATCTTGGACATGCGCTCGACCTCTTCGAGACTGCTGCCCAGGGTTTCCTGGTATTCTTCGGAGCTACGTTCGCCGCGCAGAGCAATTTCCAGCTCTCCCCGCATGATCGTCAACGGGGTTCGCAACTCGTGCGAGGCATCCGTGGTAAACTGGGTAATCTTTTGAAACGACAGCGATAATCGATCCAGCATACCGTTAATGGTGGTGGCCAGTTGTCCGATATCGTCCCGGGCCACCGGCACCGTGATCCTCTCCTGCAGATTATTGACGGTAATATGCCGAGCCGTCCGGGCAATCTCGCGAATCGGCTTCAAAGCCTTGCCGGCCAGGAAAAAACCCACCGCCGCCGCGACAAAGAGCAGGCTGGGGCCCAAAGCAAAGAACACAATCAGCAGATTGCGCATCGATTCGCGGACAAATTCAAGGGAGGTCCCCACCTGAACCACCCCCCGAACATTTTTACTGTTAAAGCTTTTAACCGGAAAATTAATAAAACGAATCGGCATGTCACGTCCCAGCGGATACTGGGTTTCGTAAATGATCTCCCCTCGGGCGATAACCTCGCGGACCAGATCCTTGTTGACCGGAATCTGGTCTTCGTCGAGGTTGTCGGTCCGCGAGCCGATTTCACCCGAGAAATCAAGCACCCGCACAAACTTACCCACCGGCCGGGTACCGAAAATACGATTCAGGCGCCGTTCAAAATCAGGCGGCAGGAAGTTGGGCACCAAACAGAGTTCCGTTTTGGAAATCAGCTCCGCCATGGTCTGCAGGCGGCGATCAACCGAATCCAGCAGTTTCTTTTCCAAAATCACGTAGATACTGAAACAAAAACAAGCCAGAACCACACTGAAAACCAGCACGTACCAGGCCGTCAATTTAAACCTGATACTGATCGGTCTCACTTTTTGTCACCCTCCTTGAGAATATAACCCACCCCCCTGACCGTATGAATCAGTTTCTGAGGGAAACCTCGATCAACCTTGTTGCGCAGATAGTTGACATAGACATCGATCACATTCGTGAAACTGTCGAAATTATAGTCCCAGACATGCTGAGTGATCATGGTCCGGGTCAGCACCCGATTCGGATTCCGCATCAGATATTCCATCAGAGCGTACTCCTTGGCTGTCAATTCGATCTCATTGCCTCCCCGAATGACCTTATGGGAAATAAGATCAAGAGTCAGATCGGCAAAATTAAGCACATTACCGGTGGTCCCGCTGCGCCGGCGCAGCACCGCCCGAATCCGGGCCAGCAGTTCTTCGAAGGAAAACGGTTTGGCAAGATAGTCGTCGCAACCGGCTTCAAAACCCTTGAGTTTGTCTACCACCATATCCTTGGCGGTCAGCATAATGACCGGGGTCTCGACCTTGCGGGTGCGCAGCTCCTCCAGAACCTGAACTCCATCCTTACCCGGCAACATCACATCCAACAGAATCAGGTCGTATTCATTTTCAAGCGCCATCCGCTCCCCATCGGGACCGTCGCCGGCGACATCAACCACAAACTGCTCTTCCTTCAAACCTTTCTGCAGAAAGTTCGCCACCTTCTGCTCGTCTTCAACCACCAGAACCTTCATAAGGCAAAACCTCCGATAAGATCATCCTCAACCGCGACCCACCCTCAAACTCGGCAGGGCCAAACTCAATCACGGAATCTAAAGTAACTAAAGGCCGAAAAAAAGTAAAGGGGGCAGATCTTAAATCCACCCCCTTTAGAAAATTATAATTTTATCCGTGTGTTAAAAGCCGAGCCCGGCGCGGCGCGCTATTTACCGGATCTGGTTTCAGGTCTTGGGTTTCAGGCTTTAACGCTTAAGGTTAACGACCTCGTTCAGCAACTCATCGCTGGTGGTGATCATCTTGGCATTGGCCTGAAAAGCCCGTTGCGCCGCGATCATCTTGACAAATTCAGTGGCAATATCAACATTTGACTGTTCCAGAGAATTAGAGGCGATCGTCCCCCGGCCGGCGGTTCCGGCCATGCCGATACTGACATTGCCCGACTCGATCGTCTCGGCCCAGATATTGCCGCCTTTCTTCTCCAGCCCCCAGGGACTGCTGAACATCGCCAGCGCCAGACGGGCGATGGGCTTGATCTCTCCATTCGAGAAAATCCCGGAAATCAGCCCGTCGGCGGCAATGCTCACCCCGGAAAGCGAGCCCGCCGGGAAACCGTCCTGGGTTTGCGAAAAGGTGGCCGAGGAATCCGCGTATTGCGTGGTTCCGTCGAGACCGCTGCCGCCCTCCGTGGTGCTGTCCCCGAAATTGATATCGATTGCCTGCATCAGGGTCGCGCCGCCGGCAAAGTTGAAATAAACGTCATTATGGCCGCTCTCACTTTTCAGCGAGCCGTTGGGGTTGAATTTCAGAATGCCGCCCGAACCCACCTCCATCAGACGCGGGCTGCCGTCGTCATTGGGAATCCCGTTATCAAGGTCGGCACTGCTCATGACCGCATGCCACTCCCACTGATTACTGCCCTGTTTCTTGAAATAATAGGTGACCGTATGCGGCGATCCCAGGGTATCGTAGACATTCATGGCGGTTGAGTAGGTCGTGGCGGTCGGATCAAAAACCGTGTTCGGAGCAAAGACGCTCTCCACGCTGCCGCTGCTGCCGGTTATCGAAAAGCTGGTGACGGTCTTCGTGTTGTTGGGATCGTATTCGCTGGCAAAACCCAGCAGCTGTTCGGCCGAGGTCCGCTCATCCTCCCATTTGAAACGGATATCGTCGCCGTCGCCCCCATCCGCAGAAAATATCGTGAATCGCCCGGTTTCATCATCGTATTCTACCGAAAAGGTCGGACCGGTGCCGGATAACCCCGTGACCCCATCGGCGGTTTCCGTGGCGGCGTTGAGCGCGTCCGCCAGAGCCGCGGCCATCGAACCGGTCGCCGGAACCCGGTTGGTGCCGCCACCGGCGAACAAGGTCGTGTAGGGATCGGCCTGAACCGGAATCAGGGCCTGATATTCCGTTGTCCCGACATTGAAAATGATCGTATTATTATTATTGTTGACGTAAAAAAGTTTATCGGTCAGGCGCGGCAGCGCATCCGAAATAAAGTTGGTGCCGGTCGCGATTTCAATATTGTCGACGATGCCGTCAACCGGATCAGTCCGATCCTTGATCTGAAGCCCCAGGACCTCCTTCATCGTGAAATCCGTCTCGGCGCCGGCATCGGTCATCACATTCAGTGTGATATTGCTGCCGGTATTGTTGGTAAAGGTGTATTTTCCAGTCACCTTGCTGTAGGTGACGGTAAAATCGGTGGGCGAGGCCACGTCGGCGGCAAACAACGGATCCTCCTGAATCTTATTCTGCAACTCGTTGGCCAGGGTTTCTCCGGTATAAGTCCCGTTGACCAGGCTGATGACCACATCATTGGTTCCGTCGTTAAGAACAAAACGATTGTTATAATCGTTGATCACGATTCGGGTTTCCGCGGTGGAATCGAGGTTTGCCCCCAGATCGACACTGGAGGTCGCCTTGCTGGACGAAGAGACATCGGAAATATTGATATCGCCGATATCGCCGACGGTCTGTCCATCCTCGGTAACCTTCCAGCCCTGCACCGTCAGATTGCTGCTGTTGACCAGCAGCCCCTCTTTATCGAAAATAAAATCCCCGGCCCGGGTATAATAATTGGTCCCCCCATCGGCGACGACAAAGAAGCCATCGCCGTCAATCGCCAGATCGGTGCCCCGGGTGGTGGTTTCAAAGGAGCTCTGGGTAAAAAGTGTGCTGATGCCGCCGGTGGTGGCGCCGCGCCCGATCTGGCCGGAGGAACCACCGCCCAGACTGCTGCTGACGATATCCTTGAACTGAATCCGGCCGGCCTTGAAACCGATGGTATTACTGTTCGCGATATTGTTACCGATCAGAGAAATCGCGTCGCTGTTGACATTCAGGCCGCTGATGCCCGCGTAAAGAGATGTAAGTGCCATGATCGCCTCCATGGTTTAATAAGCTATATGAAATTATCCGAAAGTTGCTTTTGATGCGTCTGTTTTTCAATCTCAATGGTCACCCCAAACCGGAGTTCAGCCCCCCGGAATCTGCTTGACCGCGACGACCTGGTCGATCCCGATACGGGTGCCGCTCTGCAAAACCAGCAGGGTATTACCGTTTTTCGGGTCGGTTTCAATGCCCGTGACCTCGCCGCTGCCGTTAACCGTCACGCCCACCAGTTGCCCAAGCTCGTCGCGGGCGTACACCTCATAGGTGTAGTCGCCGACAGGCAGGGCGTTGCCCTCGCTATCCCTGCCGTTCCAGTTATATTCCCGGGAGCCCAGATCATAATATCCCAGCTCCAGGGTCGCCACCCGGCCACCCTCCTGGTTGTAGATATCAATCGTCACTTCCTGAGCGTTATCGGCCAGCTCGAAATTCAGGGCGATCGGCTGCCCGTCCCCGGCAATCTTTGCCGACCCGGAGCCACTGCCGTCAAACTCAACTTTCCTGCCGATCATATTGAGGGCGTTCAGGCGGTTGAGCGTGGCCGAATATTCCTGCAGCAGGATCAGATTTTCATTGGTGGCCGTCTGCTGTTCAAGCGAGCTGAACTGGGCCAGCTGCGCCGTGAAATCAGTGCCGTCCATGGGTTCCAGAGGGTCCTGATTTTTAAGCTGTTCAACCAGAAGCAGCAGGAAAGTTTCCTTGCCGATATCATCCTTTTTCCCGGTCGTGGGAATCGCGAAGGGATCGCTGTAAGTCGCGCCTTCAACCGCGCTGACATTGCTGTTAAACATTGACATGTGACTTCTCCCTGAATTTATCCTTTAGGCCATGATATATAAGGAACCGGATGCCTCCGTCAGGCCGAAAAGCGGGTTCCCCCGCGCCATTCGACCGGATGAAACCTCAGAATCGTTAGTATCGTTTACCGGCACGTTTGAGCCCCGAACCCCGGCGCCGGTTTGCGAAAACGCTTCCTGATCCCGCCGGTGCCGGAAATCGGCGTGGCCTCGATTCTGGTCCTGCAGGAAAAGCTCCGGGCTACCCCCGGATTTAACCGTAGCCACCTTGACCTCGATATCCTTGACCTCAATACCGCGCAGTCCCAAACCATCCCGCAAACCTTCGACCTTTCTCAGCAGTGCCTCCTTGACTTCAGCCTGTTCCACGGTAAAGGTCGCGGTCATCTGCTGTTCTTTCAGGACCAACCTGACCTCCACCTTGCCCAGGTTTTCCGGCCAGAGCCGAATCGTGACCGTCTGCCGTCCCTGAATGCCTCGCGTTAAACCATTTTTAATCTGGTCAAGCAGATTCTCATCGCTGACCGGTAAAGAAGGCACACGGGAAGGAGCGGCCGCGGTTTTTGCTGAATTGTCTTTGACCGCGACAGCGCCGGCACCGATTTCGTGATTGCCGACCGCTCCCCCTCCGGTCTTCACTTTTTCACGGCCGGCAGCATAAACCTCGGCTGAAAATGGAAAAAGTTCATTTCTTTTCTTTTCCGCCGCGGCCGTCAGGGATAAAGCTTCGTCCTCGGCCGCAGCGCTTTCGGAAACCGTTGCGGCGCTTTCATCCAGCCTCAGATTTACCGACTGGTTTTGACGAGCCTGTTCCTGCAGCCACAAAATGCCGTTTCCCCGGTTTTCACCTTGAACAACGACTCCGTCCCGGGACGCCGACGCCGTCTTTTCGCCACCGCTCAACTCCGCCGAATAATCCCGTCTGATCTGAAAAATCGCCCGTTCCGGCATTTCCGGCAGCGAACGTGAGTTATCGAAATGCATCTTTTGGGAAACCACCCGCTCCCCGCGCCAAGCCCGCTCCTTCCGGCCGTGCCGGCCGGCGCCATGGCCTTCCGCCGACAAACCCAAATTTTCGGCGGTTTTCGCGAGCTCGCCGTCATTGCCGGCTTCGACGGATTCTTCACCAGCAAAAAGCGCCGCCCCGGCCGGACTCTCGGATTCGACGACCCCCGGGGAAAACGCCGCGTCGAACTCAGGCGAGACCCCTTGGCCACCGTCCGGCAGGGCCACGTCTTCCGACCTCAAACGCGCCCACGAGGAAAAATTTTCCGGGCCCGCAGCATTTTCCGCAACCGGGTTTTCCGACCCGCCATAACCGACCGCGTCAGGTTCCCTCGAACCCCCGCCCGCGAAAAGCGACGCTTCGGAAAACTGCGGTTCCCGGGCCGGAGTATCCGTCAATAAAGTCTTTTCGCCACTGCCGGCCCCATCCGGTCCTTCCTTTGCACCGGCCAGGCAATTGCCGGTTTGTCCGTCCCGGGCCGCCGCCTTGGCCGAAAGCGCCGCTCCGCCTGGCGCGCCATCCTCCGCGCCCGAAGGCGCGGCCGGGTTCTGCTCGCCCAGCCCCGGGACTTTACGCGAAGCAACCTTTGCCACAGTAATTTCCGCAATTTGCCGGGTCGAGGCCCCCTGACCGACCGTAGTCTCGGTAACCACCGAAATCGAGGTTCCGGCGGGAAGGATCACATTTTCATTTTTTTCCGTCTCGACCAACAACCAGGCATCTACCACAACGGTGTTTTCCTTGTCACCCGATGAATCGTTCCCGGCCCCAGCCTCAGCACCAACACCAGCTTCAGACACTTCAGATACTTCAGACACTGGTTGCGTCGCCTTCACCGGCAGAACCGAGACCTCATCGCTGTTTTCGAGCCTGCCGTCACCAGTTGTGCCCGAAGGTTCTTCCGCGGCGACCGCGGCGACCGTTTTGGAGACCGACTCCGGCCCCTCAGGCTTTTTGGCTGCCGGGTGGCTTGATTTAGAGGCTTCGGCCAAGGTCTCGGCAAAGCCGCTTGCACGACTGCCTTGATAGACGGATTTTGCAACGCCACCGTTACCTTTCAACGGACGGTTCTCTCCCGCTGCCAGCGATGTCAACAAAACTGATGCCAGGGTTTTCACAACAGCACCTCAGCCCCTCAAGGTTGGAAAACGATTCCGGTTCCGGCGGAAATAACTTTCACAAAACAACCGTCATTGAGCCGGTTTAAGCTCGGTTATGGCCCGTGAAATCGCCGCCGCCCGACTCGGCTCAACCGCGCTCAAAAGCTTGGCCGATTTTTTCGCCGGCATCCGCAACACCACCTCAACCGCGTATTTTATTTCCATTTCGGCCAGCAAAGGAGCCGCGGCCTCGGGTTTCATTGCGCTATAAACCTCAACCAGGCGGCCCAGATCCTCATCTTTCAACAGCTTGTACTCGGCCAGCAAGGTCTCAACCGACAGTCTGGTTTTTTCCAGGTCCGAGCGCTGTTCCTCAAGCTCCCGGTGCAACAGGGCAAGACGTTTTTCCGCCTCGACCAGGGCCGCTGCCCGACTTTCCAGGTCTTTTTCCTTGTTTTTCAATACTTCAGCCAGATTAATCAGGTTTTCGTGGTTATAGTCCTCTTCCGCTCGGACCGGTGCGACCGCAAGCAGCAACATCATCAAAACCCAAAAAGTGACTCGCGCAAACATCATTGATTTACCACCCCAAGCGCCTGTCAAAAATTCACGCCGCTTAATGCGCCGTCCGCCAGGTGATCACCCCCCCGGCAAAAAACCTTTAGCCGGTGCCGGCAACGTAGGCCTTTGCAACTATGATACCAACTAAAAAGATTGTCCCGGACGGCCGACAAACGCAGGCTGAATGCGGACTTTAGCCGCAAAACCGGGGTTCAGGATAAGCTTGTGCGCTTATCTCAAAGAGGAAATATTTGCCGGATAGGCGGCAGGAAAAGGCTTGTAACCACGAAGAAGGGTAAAACCAGAGTCCGGAGGGTGCAAAAAACGGCCCCCGGCACAAAAACCGCGCTCCGTCCGGACAGGAGAAAGCATGGACGAATTTGTTTGCCGTGTTTTTTTGCTTACGACGCCGTCAGCAAGAGAGCTTATTCGTCAAGAAATAAACGCTCTTCCAGCGTTTCGGCGGAAACCGGTTGGGAATATGCAAGCGGCACGGTGCCTTCCTTGAAACATTCAAAAAAGGTTTTTTCGCTTTCGGGCACCGCCAATAGGCCCGTGTTTTCGTCGATATTGGCAAAAACAATCCCGGGCGGAACCGTAAAATTCATTTCCGGCATCTTGTCCAGGGCGACCTTCATGAAATCGATCCAGATCGGACATGCGGCCCGAGCCCCGGTTTCATGCCGCCCCAAAGGCTGAAGCTCATCGAAACCAACCCAGACCCCCACGACCAGCTGCGGTGCATAACCCATGAACCAGGCGTCGTGATAATCATTGGTCGTGCCGGTCTTGCCGGCCAACGGCCGTTTCAGAGCCCGGGCGACGGCGCGGCCGGTTCCTCGTTTGACGACATCGGCAAGCATGCTGCTCATCAGATAAGCGGTCGGTTCGGGAATCACGGCTTCCGTCTCCAAAGGCAGCAGGGAAGTCAGTTCCAGCCCGGCGATCCCCACGCCTTCGTGTTCTTCAAGAATTTCACCATGCCGGTCTTCGACGCGCTTGACGAATACCGGCTTGACCCGACGCCCGTGATTGGCGAAAACGCCATAGGCTGTGGTCATTTCCATCAGGGAAACCCCGGAAGAACCCAGGGCCAGGGTCAGGTCCGCATTGAGCTGAGAGGTGAAACCAAGTTTTTTCGCATAATTGATCACCTTTTGTACCCCGATTTGCCGCAACATCTTGATGGTCACCAGATTGCGCGAATGAATCAGGGCCTGCCGCACGGTCGTCGGCCCATAGAATTTCTGTTCATAGTTACGCGGTTTCCAGGCCGAGCTCCAGTCATCCCCGACATCCTTGTAGACGATCGGACTGTCAAGAAAAATGGTGGCCGGAGTCAGGCCGTTATCCAGACCGGCGGCGTAAATAATCGGCTTAAAAGCTGAACCGGGAGAGCGCCGCGACTGAATCGCCCGGTTGAACTCGCTGGTCTGAAAATCCCGCCCCCCGATCATGGCCCGCACCAGACCGCTTTGCGGCTCCAGCGCCAGCAAGGCAGCCTGGGCCTCGGCTTCCTCTTCCAGCGCAACCGTAATCGCGGGCGAGACTTCGCCTTCAAGAGTCTTAATGCGCACCTGAACCACATCGCCGGCGCTCAGGGCCTGGGAAGGTTTTTTTATGCGAGCCAGCGCATGCCTGGCGCCATCCGCATCCGGACGCCGAGCCCAGACCATCTCGGCCAGGGAAAGGGACGCCGCCAGGCCACCCAGATCCAGACTCACGTTTTCCTGCTCGTCAGCGACCGCCAACACCAGGGCCCGACAATAATCACCTTCCCGCAGACCTTCGGGAAACCGCGCTTCCCTTTCGGCCTGTAAGCGCGTCAGGAACTCGGGCCAGGTTCTCGCTTCGAGATGTTCTAGCGGCCCTCTGAAACCCCGCCTTTTGGCTAGGTTCCGCAAACCTCGATCAATCGCCGCGCAGGCCGCCTGCTGCCAGTCGACATTGACTCCGGTATAAACCTGCAAGCCCTCTTTGTAGAGCTGGTCGTAGCCATATTTTTTCTCCAGATAGCGCCGCACATGTTCGGTATAGTAAGGGGTATCAACCGAGGGATCGGCCGGCGCCGCCAGCCTGACTTCGGTCAGCAGCGCCTGTTTAAGCTGCTCGCGGGTAATAAATTCCCGTTCCAGCATCTGCGCCAGAACATAGCGCTGCCGCGCGGCCGAACGCTCGGGATGGGTGATCGGCGAAAGATTGCTGGGCGCCTTGGGCATGCCGGCGATAATGGTCATCTCGGCCAGATTGAGGTCACGGGTTTTTTTCCCGAAATAGCGTTGCGCGGCCATTTCGACCCCATACATGCCGTGCCCCAGATAGATCTGGTTGAGATAGATGAACAGGATTTCATCCTTGCTCAGATATTTTTCAATCCGGTAGGCCAGAATGGCTTCCTTGATCTTTCTCTTGAATTTACGTTCCGGAGTAAGCAGCAGGGACTTAGTGACCTGCTGGGTGATCGTGCTGCCGCCCTGAACAATCCGCCGGGCGGCGATATTCTTGAGCATGGCCCGGGCGACCCCCCAGAAATCCACCCCCTGATGCTCATAAAAGCGGCTGTCCTCGCTGGCGATAAAGGCTTTCTTGAGGAGTTCCGGAATTTCCTCGATCGGCACGATCTTCCTTTTTTCCAAGCCAAAACGACCAATCAGGCGGCCGTCAGCGGCAAAAACCTCAGTCATCGTATAAGGATGATAATCCTTCAGCGAGGTAATCTTCGGCAAGTCACGGGCATAGTAGGAAAAGACCCCCGCCACGCCCGCCACGCCGAACAAAATGCCCAGAAGCAACAACAGCATCAGAATTTTACAAAAGCGCATGATCATTTTTAAACTTTTTGCCCAGGGCGCAGCAGGTCGGCCAGGTGCACGAGTTCGGCCGGGCTTAGGGTTGCCGGACGCAGCTCCGGAGAAATACCGGCGCCCAGGAGTTTGGCCGCCAGCTGTTCCCGATCAAGAGAGGGCAGCAGACCTTTCAGAGGTTTGATAATTTGTTTGCGACGTTGACTGAACAGGGTATTGACTAGTTGCTCGAAAAATAGCGGGTCCGCCACCGGGTAACGGGGCTGGTCCAGAAATTCAAAGCGCAGAACCCGGGACCAGACCTTGGGCCGGGGCGAAAAAGCCGCCGGTGAAACCTTAAAACCGGAATGGATATCACAGTAAAGCCCGGCGCCGATAGTCAGGCGACCATAATCCCGACTGCCGGTTTCGGCCAGCAGGCGCGCGGCGACCTCTTCCTGCATCATCAGAATCGCCCGAGAAAAGAACTGCCGGTATTTGATCAGCCGAAACAGAATCGGAGTGGTAATCTGATAGGGAATGTTGGCCACCACCGCGACCGGATCGTTCGCCTGCGACGCCAGCAACGCTTTAAGATCGGTTTTCAGAAAATCACCCCTGATCAAGGAGAAATTTTCCGCCGTAAAAGAGCAAAAACGGTTCTCCAGAGGAGCCCAGAGATCGGCATCGGTCTCCACCGCCAGCACCCGGGCGCCGCTTTGCAGCAGGGCAGCGCTCAGAACCCCTTCCCCGGGCCCGATTTCAAGCACCCTTTCGCCCGCACCCAGGGCGGCAAGAGCGATAATCCGGGCAATCACGCTCTGATCACGCAAGAAGTGCTGTCCTAGACGTTTCTTGGCCCGACGGGCGGAAACCTTGAATGGGGCCGAAGCCTCGGGAACAGAAGAGGGACGATGATGCTTCACAAAGGCAGACGTGAGCTGGGATTTAAGGTCAGATCATCGACATACCCGGCCGCCAGACGCCGGCGTCCGACCAGGCCGATCATGGCGGCATTGTCGGTACAGAATTTAGGAGGCGCGAGAAAAAAATCAAGTCCTTCGGCCCGGGCCGCCGCCGCCATTTGGGAGCGCAGAAAGCCATTGCAGGAAACCCCGCCCGCAAAGGCCACCTGCCCGACCCGGCAACGACGAGCCGCACTCAGGGTCTTTTGCACCAGGACCTCACTGACCGCCGCCTGAAAGGAGGCCGCCAGATCACTGACAAACTCCGGGCCGGGCCCGGCTTCCTTCAATAAAGCGGTGCGCACCGCGGTTTTCAGGCCGCTGAAACTGAAATCCAGAGACTCCCGGCCCAGCCAGGCCCGCGGCAATTTGACGGCCCCGGCAGCGCCTGTTCGCGCCCGTTCCTCGACCACCGGCCCACCGGGAAAACCGAGTTCAAGCAACCTCGCAACCTTATCGAAAGCCTCACCGGCGGCATCGTCGATCGAGCTCCCGAGCAGCTCATAATCATGCCAGCCCCGCGCCAGGTAAAGGCTCGTGTGCCCGCCGGAAACCACCAGGCCGACAAAAGGAAAACCGAGACCGGGATTGGTCAGCAACGGGGAAAGCAAATGCCCCTCGACGTGATTGACTCCGACCAGGGGAATTTTCAAGGCGTAGGCCAGAGCCTTGGCATAGGCCACTCCGACCAGCAGGGAACCGACCAGACCGGGCCCCCGCGTGACACAAACCGCCCCGATTTCCGTCAGGTTCAGCCGAGCTTCCGCCAGGGTCTGCTCGACCACCCAGCGCATATTCTCGCCATGCCGCCGCGAAGCCAGCTCGGGAACCACGCCCCCGTAAGCGGCATGGAGCTTCACCTGACTGGAAACAATGCTTGCACGCACTTCATCGCCGTCACCAAGAACGGCGGCGCAGGTATCATCACAGGAAGTTTCGATGGCGAGAAGATTCATGGGGGCGTTCTCTAACCTATTTGCAGCCTGGGGACAAGAGAAAAAACAGCCCCGCGGCCATAAACTTCTCGCGCTGTTGCAAGCCGGAATCATGTTCACGCCCGCGCCGCCACAGAAAAAACGTCAGCATGACGCCGCCGCCAGCTCCTCGCGCAGGCGCAAAAGTTCAACCCGGTCATCGAAAAAAAAGCGCTCGTTTCCGATTTCCTGGTAATTTTCATGCCCCTTGCCGGCGACCAGCAAAAGGTCCCCCGGCTGCAACCCGCAAACCGCCTCGGTCAACGCCTGGCGCCGGTCGACAATCACGCGGCAGGGCACGCGGGCGGGAATGCCGGCCACGATTTCAGCGATAATTTTCGCGGGGTCCTCACTGCGAGGATTGTCACTGGTCACCAGAATCCGGTCGGCGAAGGCCGCCGCCGCCCGCCCCATCCGCGGGCGCTTGCCGCGGTCGCGATCGCCGCCGCAACCAAACAGCACCAGCAGACGATTATGGGGAATCCTTTTCAAGCTCCGCAAAACCTTGAACAAGGCGTCATCGGTATGCGCGTAATCGACCAGCGCCAGGGCCTGGTTGGGAAAACGCACCGGCTGAAGCCGGCCCGGCACTCCCGACGTCGCGGCGAATGCCGCGACAATCTCCGACCAGTCCACTCCCAGACCACGGGCCAGCAACGCCGCTGACGCCATGTTGGCGGCGTTATAATCTCCGAGCAGAGTGGTTCGCCAGCGCCGGACTTCAGACCCGCCGCCCAGCTGACAGACCTGGCCGAACAGACCTTCCCTGAGCCCTTGCAGACGATACGCGGCCGGATAGCGACGGCCCCAGACCAGGCAGCGTTTATCGGCCAATTCGCGAAAAAGCCGCCGGCCATACGCATCATCGCCATTGATCACCACCGGAGCCCGATCCCGCAAAAGTTGACGAAAAAGAATCTTTTTCGCCTGATAATAGTTTTCCATATTGCCGTGATAGTCAAGATGATCACCGCTCAGATTGGTGAAAATCGCTCCGGCGAAACGGGTTCGCCCCAGACGTTTCTGCAGCAGCGCGTGGCTTGAAACCTCGAGCACGGCCCGGCGACAGCCGTTTTCCACCATTTGGGCCAACCGCGCCTGCAGGACAAAAGGATCGGGCGTGGTCCGGGTCGCGCTTTCCCAGGTGCCGCCGCAGTCGTAACCGACCGTGCCCAGCATGCCGACCTTGCCGTCGACCCGGGAAAAAATCTCACGCAGCAGAAAAGCGGTTGTGGTCTTACCGTTGGTTCCGGTGATGCCGATCAGCTGCAGAGCGGTCGCCGGAAAACCATGGCTGACTTCAGCCGCGATACCCGCCGCCGCGTAAGCGTCCGTCACCTGAATCGCGACGACCCCGGACGGCAACCGCAACGACCTTTCGCTGATCACCGCCACCGCCCCGGCCAGGAGCGCCGCTTCGAGATAGCGATGACCATCATCCGCCTGCCCCCGAACCGCGACAAACAGCCAACCGGGCCGGATTTGCCGCGAATCGTTGGTGGCCCCCAGAATCTGAGTCCGCGGGTCACCCCGGCAGGCCACGAGCCCGGCGCCCAGAGAGCGCAGATAATCCTTCAGCCGTAAGCCTTCAATCAAACAGGTCGTCCTTCTTAAACTCAGATAAAATTATCGGATATTCCGCCGGATATTCCGGGGACACGCTCCCGGTTTCCTTTGGAAATCAGGTCGTGTCCCCGGAATATCCGCAAACCAGAAAATAAACTGTGGGGCACCAATCTAATCCCTAACGTTTTCCCGGGCCCAGGTATCCCGCAAGGTCACGGTGCGATTAAAAACCGGGTGCAAGCCGGGTTCGACCCGGCGATCCGGAGTAAAATATCCTAGCCGCTCGAACTGCACCGAGACTCCCAACGGAACTTCGGCCAGGGCCGGCTCCAGACGGCAATCATCCAGCACGATCAGGGAGCTGGGGTTGATCTTGCTCGTGAAGGGCCGGCCATCCTTTTCGGCTCCGGGATCCTCGACCGAAAAAAGGCGATCGTAGAGACGCACCTCGGCACGAACCGCGCTCGCCGCCGCCACCCAGTGCAGCGTCGCCTTGACCTTGCGCCCGTCCGGAGCGTTGCCGCCCCGGGTCGCGGGATCGTAGGAACAGTAGAGCGCAGTGATCTCGCCCTGGGCGTCTTTTTCCACTCGTTCGCAACGAATGAAATAAGCGTAGCGCAGGCGGACTTCACGACCCGGAGTCAGACGGAAAAACCGTTTCGGAGCCTCCTCCATGAAATCGTCACGTTCGATATAAAGTTCCCGGGCAAAAGGAACCTTGCGGCGGCCCATGGCCGGATCTTCCGGATTATTGACCGCCTCCAATTCCTCCACCAAGCCTTCGGGATAGTTCTCGATGATCACCTTCAGCGGATTCAAGACCCCCATGTAACGCGGCGCCCGCCGGTTTAAATCTTCGCGCACCGCATATTCCAGCAGACCGATATCAACCATGCTGTTGCGCCGGGCCACCCCGATACGCTCACAGAAATTACGAATCGACTCCGGGGTAAAGCCCCGCCGGCGCAGGCCGGAAATCGTCGGCATGCGGGGATCGTCCCAACCGTCGACAAGCCCTTCTCTGACCAGCTGCAGCAATTTCCGCTTGCTCATGACCGTATAGCTGAGATTGAGCCGGGCGAATTCAATCTGCCGGGGCCTTGCCGGCACCGGCAGATTCTCGATAAACCAGCCATAGAGAGAACGATGGTCCTGGAACTCAAGGGTGCAGATCGAATGCGTGATCCCCTCGATCGCGTCGCACAGACCGTGCGCGAAATCGTACATCGGATAGATGCACCAGGCATCACCGCTGCGATGATGCCTGGCCCGCAGGACTCGATACATGACCGGATCGCGCAGGTTGATATTGCCCGCCGCCATGTCAATTTTTGCTCGCAACACCCGGCTTCCGTCGGCGTATTCTCCCGCCCGCATCCGCCGGAAAAGGTCAAGATTTTCCGCCGTCGAACGTTCCCGGTAAGGGCTCTCGCGGCCGGGTTCGGTCAAAGTGCCGCGATAAGCCCTGATTTCTTCGGCGCTGAGATCGCAGACATAGGCCTTGCCGTCCCGGATCAGCGTTTCGGCGTAAAGATAAAGCTGCTCAAAATAGTCGGAAGCAAAAAATTCGCGCTCCCGCCAGTCAAATCCGAGCCAACGGACATCAGCCCTGATTGAATCTACATATTCGGCCTCCTCCTTGCTCGGGTTGGTGTCATCAAAGCGGAGATTGCATTTGCCCTGAAACTTCTCGGCCAGGCCGAAATTAAGGCAGATCGATTTGGCATGCCCGATATGAAGATAGCCGTTGGGCTCCGGCGGGAAACGGGTATGTACCCGACCCTCATTCTTGCCCGCCCGCAGATCCTCATCAATCAGCACCTGAATAAAATTGGCGGCCCCGGCCGGGCTCCCGGCCGCCGACCCGTTTGCCATCTCGTTCGCCACTTCGTTTGCTCCAGCCACGTGATTGTCAACAACCGCCGGCACAATTACACTGTCTTTATCTTCAAGTTTCATGTCTGAATTCATAGACCCACTCTCGTTAACTGTTTCCTGTGACCAGCAATAATTTTCTCTTTCCCAACAGCGGCATATTCGTTTTGCATCGGATTACCGCCTTTCCGACAACCCTACAGATAGATCACCTCAATTACGCGGCCGGATTCCTGAAGCTGTTCGCGGCGGCCGATTTCATCCGGATTATCCGGCGGCCGGCGATTAAAAAGCAGCAATCGGCCGAAGTCAAGGGCAAGACGCTCGAAATAGGTGGCCAGCTGCACCCGGCCTTCGGCCAGAGCCTCGGCCCGATTAAGCTTCAGTTTAAAAGCGAAACGCTCTTCCCTGAACTCAATCAACAGATCCAGCCGCCCCAGCCCGGCGGCGTATTCCCGGCTGATGTAACCGCCGCCGTTGACAATCCGCTGCAACCAGGCCAAGAACATCTAATGCGGGAATAATCCCGCAACCCAAATGATTTCTCACGGCCCGCAAATAAGCACTCTTATCAGGCCCAACAGAGCTGGATAAGTTTCTTCATCGGGACATCCCCTTCGGGGATAACCCGTGAAACACTTAACATTTTCTTGTTTTTGTGGTTGAAAAAATCATTGAAAAAACAAGAAAATAACCTGTACGGTCTAATGGTGCGCGGCCTCAGTATAGCATAATCGTGGTCTTACCGGTCTGCCGCGGCGCGTGCAGAATGAAATAACGCTTATCGGCAATCCGGCGGCGGACGTTATCGAAACGGCTTTCCGTATCCGCCGTATAGTGATCCCTGAGCACACAAGGCCCGGCGGTATTGAAAAATCTAGGCATGTTTCACCTGTCGGCGACAATTTTCAGGGCTACTGAAGAAATCAACTGATCAGTTAAACCAACACTCTGTATATTACAACCCGGGAAAGACATTTTTGAATGTTTTTTTGCCTTGAATCCGATAAATCGTAAAATCACGATCAATGGTGGCAATCCGGTTCAGAGAAAGTTTCTCGGCCAGGAGAACCAGGCACGAATCAGCGAAATCCATCGGTAAATCGCGGTATTTATCCGTCAGATCCTTGATCACGGCAAAATCATGTCGCTTGATTTCGTGTATCTCCAGGCCTCCCCGGCTCAGCCATTCGAGGAAATCCAGCTGGGCGTTTCGATTAAAATTAAGAAGATGCAATACTTCAGTTATCGAAGCCAGAGTGGTAATCAGGGGATCGGCGTTGGTTTGGATGAAATCAACCGCAGCCTTGTGATATCTGTCCGAAGCATCGAAAAGAGCAATCAACGGGCCTGAATCAATCAAAATCTTTTTCATACCCTTTTGCCGCTCAGCTTTTCACGCAGAATCTTCTTGCGATCGGAAGAGAGGTTTCCCCGTCCGCTGGAATAATTTCCAAACAGATCCTTTCCCGTTTGCCAGGCATTGTCCGGTGGAAGACGATCAAGAAAACCAGCGATACTCCGGCGGATCAATTCCGATTTCGACATGCCCAGATTTCTCGCCGTGCGAATCAATTCCTGCTCGAGTTCGGGATCAAGTCTTAGGGTTATCATAGCCACCTCCGTATTTCACAACGTAATACAAGGTGGACCTAATGTCAAACATTTTGCCAAATTTCCCCTGCCCACACCGGCACGCATGGCATACGCAATAGTTAAAGTCGAGCTCCTGCTACACGCAGCATAGCCACCAGGGCCTCGGCCGAAAAGCGCTGCCCGGTCTCCGCCGTGTGCTGGCCGTAGAGATCGGCAACCTGGGCCGGAGAAAAATCCGCCACCCGGAAAGACCGCTCCTTGGTATTGAAACAGGAACCATATTACCGATAAATACTCTTTTTACGACGTTAAAACATCTGACATATAACGCCTGACGAATAAAAAATAACACAGAAAAACAAAAACATCGACAACCGAAGTGGCGATGGCAACCCCGATGAGTCCCCAATATTTAAGCAAAAAGATGTTAGCCAAGAAGTTAACTCCCATGGCCAGCAGTGAAACCAACGCCAGTAAACGAACTTGCCGTAAAACCAGGATGGCCCGTGATAAAACATGAGACAATGCCAGAAAAGGGATTCCCATAAGGTACCACCAGAGCAACCTTTCAATTTCCTGCAAATTTGAAGCGTTAAAATTTCCCGGTCGAAATACTATTGGGACCCAGATGTTCAGGGTTAACATTAAAATCAAAACAAATGGTAAACAGAATAAGGTTGTCAGCCAGCAGGCACGCGCTACCGTCTTCCAGGAAAAGTCAACACTTGGTGAGTTATGTTGCTGCGCCCATTCACCCAGCAGAATTACCAGCACCCCCACTAATGCAAGAACCGGCATTCCGCGTAATTTACCTGCATACTCAACCAGCGTAACACTTCCCGGTGAAAAGCTACCAACCATTGCCAAATCAACTATTGGGTTTACAACGGTACAGGCTAAAACCAGAGTCATCCACAAGACATTGCGATAAACATCCCAAAACACCTTATCTGAATTTCGACGCAGAACACTTTTCAAACTGATTTTAAGGTCACGGGGAAAAAGGCAGATAAAACGTAAAATCTCACCAACTAGAAATGCTACAGACAGAACCAGAATGTTACGCTGCGGCAATAGCAGCAAAGTAGCTAACACTCCAATACTGCGCAGAGAAATGTGTATGGTGGGTAAAATGTAACGGCGCTGATACTGATGGTAACTTGAAAACAAAGAAGAGAGAAAAGCCAGCCCAGGCTGCAAGGAAAGAACAAGTACCGACCAAACAGCAGCCATTCCGATATCTGGGACATGAATCCGGCGCCAGGGAGCGACCCAAAACCCACCCACCAGCATAGCGGAACAGGCAATAATTACTATACAGAATGATAACTTTACAGAAAATCTATAAAAATCGGCTCGTTCATCTTCTGCCAAACGATACCATTCCGGCACGAAAGCACTTTCCGCAGCATAATAACTGATGCTGACAAAAAAATAAGCTACACCATAAACGAAGAAAAACCAGTCAGTAGAAACCGAAACGCCGAAAAGATTAGCAACAACAAAAAAAAGAATGAAGTTAAGCAGACGACCGCAAATATTAACAACACTGACAGCGAAAAAACCATTTAACATTTCAAAATGTACTATTGCCTCTCTTATCCATTATTTATGGCGCTGATAAATAATCTGGATTTAAAATATTTCCCTAATAAAGGAAGAAATGAAAAAGCATGAGAATATTTGAGAATACGGTTGTAATGTGGGATCAATTTCAACCTAATATCTGAAAAAAAAGCCTTTTCAAGTAAACTTATGTTTTGCTCTGGTGTTCGAACGGCAACATGCTCTTCAAATTGATGAATGAATAAGGAAATTATATTTTTTCATTATCTCAATAAAGTAATCAGCATTGGGCGTGTGCAAGTATAATTTCCCACCAATTTTTAGTAATGACTTAATGGCTCTTAGGATTTCCAACCATTCATCGTCATATACATGCTCGCTAAAGTCCAAAGCAAAACCAACATCAAACTTTCCCGGATTATTAATACAGAAATCAACTATATCTGAACAAACAAAAGTTGCGTTACTGATCATTAGTCGATCTTTGGAATCGTTGGCCTGTTTCACAAAATGTTCTGAAAAATCAATACCGAAATAATGCTTTACCCTAGATGAAAGATAGGACATCAACATTCCATTTCCACAAGCAAAGTCTGCAACCACATAACCTGCTTCCAATTCAAAATAATCATATAGCCTTTCAAGACGAGCAGGTGACTGCATTTTCTCAAACGCATTAACGTAATCCAAACCATATAACAGCTTTAACTCGTCGTAACTTTTTTTATTCATTCCTCGATACACTACATCTTATTTACCAGAGCAAGACAATCGTTTATTAAGGAGGCAAACGACACAGCAGAAACTTTTCTTGAAAATTTTGCTTCTACACAAGACTTTGCCTTTATTGAGATAGATTCATATAAACTTTTGTCTTGCAACAACATTTTAACAGCATCTGCAATCTTCTCAGGACAACTTCCAGGAACCAGGACACCTGTTTCAAGATTGGTAATAGTGTCCGCTATTCCACCTAAATCTGTAGCGACTACTGGCGTGCCTGAGAACATGGCCTCAATAAAAGTCAGACCTTGACCCTCTATCCAACCATCATCAGAGATTTTAGATGGTCCAATGAATATATCGGCAGCAGAGTAGTAGTCATATACCCTGGCTGGCGGAACCCCCCCAACAAACTTAACAACATTTTCGAGTTCTAATGACTTTGATAAATTTTCAAACCTATCTCTATCTTGCCCTTCACCAACGATTAAAGCTTTCACACTGATATTTTGTTGGACTAATATTTTAACCGCATGCAAGAAATCACCTACACCTTTTTCCTCAACAAGTCGCCCCAAAAACAGTAACAAAGGCCCCTCACCAACAGCATATTTTTCTCTTATTTCCGATTTCCGATCCTCACTTACGGCGACTGGGGCAGACACTCCCATAGGTATCAACTGTATATTTTTTTGATTTTGAACCAGAGTGTTAACAGCTTTTTTAGTAGCCGAACTATTCACCGTTATAAATGAAACATTAGACACCACCAGTCTTTTGATGACCTTAAAAAGCCAGCCATTCAAGCGAAAAACGTCACCTCCGTGAATAGTCACAATAATCGGTAATTTAAAAATTTTCGCAATTACAAGCCCAATAAGTCCTTGTGGCAATAACCAATGACAATGAATAACGTCATACCGATACTTTATTTGTAAAAACATCCCATTCAACAACTGAAAAAAGATCAATGGAAATAATTTTAATTTCTGATGCAGCCCTTGTTTAAGATTGACTAAGGCACTTCCTTGAGAACAAAGAGTTTCTCCAGACAACGGCCACCAATATCTGTAGCGAAAGACTCTCACTTTAGACCAAGTCTCTTCAGGCTGTGAATTCGGGGTATGCGGGGTCAGAACATCAATGTCAAAGTCATTACATTCTGATAAATCTTTAGCTAAGGCATAGACAAAAGACCCTGCATAATCCTCTCTAAATTGAGGAAAGCTGGAAGTAATACAAAGAATTTTTGGCAAGATATAACACCTATCGCAAGAACAGCACCGCAAAACAAATTCATTGATTTAAAATCAACGTAGTTCCTTATTGTATTCCATATCAAACCACATGGCAAAAAACAGTGATTGCAGACCGGAGACAAAAAGAAAGGCGGCAAACAAGGCGCTGGTCGTTGCCACACCTGCACCTAAGATTCGAAGCAACGCTAAATACCCCCCAAAAATGAATCCCAGCGGCGTTAACGTCATACCCATCAGATAGAAAAAAAGCAACGGATGGAAATCTCGGATCACGTATTTTTCGAACATGCGCCGCCAGAAACCTTTAACCAGTAACCATGAAATCGAAAAGACCACCTCGCGCACTCTGATACCGGATTTCTCACCGACGTTGTAAACCGGCCGGATCGATATGTCCCGCACCCTGAAATAGCCGATATTCAGCTTGATCAGTAAATCATTGGGCATTCCGTAACGGGGATAAATATTTTCAAGATCAATGCTCTGCAGGGCAATCAGAGAAATTGCGGTGTAACCGCTTTGAGAATCGGCAACATGCCAGTAACCGGAGGCAATTTTGGTAAACAGCGACAGAAAGGAATTGCCGATATAGCGGTAATGCGGAATCATGTCCCATGATTCGCCCCGAAAGAGCCGGTTTCCTTTAGCATAATCACACTCACCAAGGCAAACCGGCTCGACAATGCGGGGCAAGTCCGCCGGATCCATCTGGAAATCGGCCGCCATGACGGCGGTCACTTCAATTTGATTATCACGAGCCCAGATATAACCAGTGGCGATCGCGGCCCCTACGCCACGATTGGATTCATGGCACAGCAACACCAGGGACGGCAAGTTCTGTGCCAGTTTTTTGACAACATCCACCGTCCGATCAAAACTACAATCATCAACCACCACAATATGATCGACAAAATCCGGCATACTGTTAATTACTTTAGCAATCAGCAGTTCCTCATTATAAGCCGGAACAACCACGGCTATGGTCTTGTCCGCGAACATCCTGACACCTGTAAAATAAACAAAAATTATTCTTTTATCTCAAACACCTGGTCTGCGACAAGGCGGAAACGTCGACCACAATCCGGGCATAAGGCCAGTGCTTGTTCGAACACCAGACGCTGGTTGCAATCACAAACCCAGCCCGCCTGGCGAGCCGGATTACCCAAGACCAGGGCATGGTCCGGAACCGCATGCGTGACCACGGCGGCCGCGCCGACAAAAGCGTATCTGCCGATATCGTTGCCACAGACAACTGTGGCGTTGGCTCCAATCGTGGCCCGATAACCAACTCGAGTCCGCCGGAACTCATGTTTACGGGAGATATGAGCTCGAGGATTGATAACATTTGTAAAAACCATGGACGGCCCGAGAAAAACTTCATCCGCCAGCTCAACCCCGGAAAAAAGACTGACGTTGTTCTGGATCTTACAACCTCGGCCAACTTTGACATTTGGAGCGACCACTACATTCTGGCCGATGATCGAATTTTCCCCGATTTCACAGCCTTTCATCAAGTGAGAAAAGTGCCATATTTTAACGCCCGCTCCAATCGTCACTCCTTCTTCGACTACAGCGGTAGGGTGGATATCATATGCCAGCCGCGCGGAGGTAGAATAATTTATTGTCTTGCCGCGCTCGCGGTCACGCGAAAGTGACAACTGGCACTGTTCCAGCACTTTGAGCACCGCAACCCCCTCAAGCCCGTCGGTTCGAGGTTGCTCGCGACTCACCAGACAGGCAAGGAAATGTTTGAGTTCCTCACGCAACGGCTCTACGGCCGGCAAAGGAACTTTTTCCGCAGCAGCCTTACATGGTACAGGCTCAACCCCGCGCCATTCAATTGTGTGAGGATAGAGCAGCAATTTATTATCGGGATCAGGATCGGTATCATTAAAAACCACCATGCAACGTTCACCGACAACTACCAGGCGCTGTTCCTTAAACGGGTGCAGCCAGGAAACAAAAATGTGGGCCTGTACTCCAGAAGGAAAACTCAGCTGGCTTAAAGTTACATCGGCAAGCCTGGGATTAAGAAAATTCCCACCGCCAGCCGTAACCCGATCCGGAGTTTCACCAACCAACCCCAGAATTACGGAAATGTCGTGCGGGGCGAACGACCATAAAATATTTTCCTCGCGACGAATCTTGCCAAGGTTGAGACGGTTTGAATAAATATATTGCAAACGACCCAGTAAACCGGCATCTATCATCTCTTTAATTTTAAGCACGGCCGGATGATACCAAAGCAAATGCCCGACCATTAGGATGGCCTTAGCTGCCGAGGCTCTGCGAACCAGATCTTCACCATAGTCGGCGGTCAGACTGAGAGGTTTTTCTACAAAAACATCCTTGCCCGCAGCCAGGGCCTTACAAACCATCGGGTAATGCATTTCCGCCGGGGTGGCAATCGCGATAGCGGAAATAAAGGAATCAGACAGAATCTGATCATATGACGAGGTGACTAAAACTTCCGGAAAACTGTGTTTGACAGATTGCAGACTTTCAGGACTTCTGTCACAGACTGCAGCCAAAACCCCCAATTGATAAAAATTACGCACCAGGTTCCGCCCCCAGTAACCACTGCCGACAACCGCAACCTTCACCGCCTCTTGCACCATTGATTTTCACATCCCTCTATAAAGTAACTCAGCCCGCCGGTATTATCGCAGACAATTTCAAGCGCAAAAGACCTCAATCAAAGATCCATCTGAAAACCGAATACCCCTTAATCCCTGCCACCGAGGTATCACAGACCGGGTCGATATTGGTATGACTGATCGTCCAGCGATCGGTCGCGCCACCGACAACCCTGACCGCCACAATCGAAAAGGATGGCGCTGTGGTGGCGTTCGCACTGAGCGTATATTCACCCTTGACATAGGAGTTATTTACCGACGCATCGGCAAAACCCGGCAGGATATCAATCGTATTCGAATAAACACCATTCTCGCTGAAAAATTGTTCCTGGGCCATCTGCGCCGCTTTCAGGCCGATAATCGCATCCGCCTGCTTGGCGCGGTCGACATAGTTTGCATACAACGGAATGGCGACGGCCGCCAACACGGCCAGGATAGCGACGGTAATCATCAACTCAACCAGGGTAAAACCATCAACTGCTTTGTTCTCACTCATTTTTCCCCTCCGCAACCACATTAATCCAGAAAAATGCACCATAAAAAACAGGGCCGAGCTAAAAAACAACAAGACCTCAGAACCTTACTTCACCATCACTATCAACCAGCTGTATCATGGCCAGAACCTTATTTTTTTGAGGATAAGCCGGAAAAAGCTCCAAGGCTCTCTTGAGGGACCGGCCGGCTTTATCCCGCTCACCCATCGCCAGCAGATACATTCCTTTATTAACCCATAACTGGGCATAAAATGGATCCAGGGATAAAGCCGCCTCTATTTTTTGTAAGGCCGTGAGATAGTCGTTTTTTTTAAAGAAATACCAGGAATACAGTAAGTTAAAGTCTACGGGAAAAACATCTTTTTCCTCCAGGTTGTGAAAGCAATACGCCAGCAAAGGATCCAAGGAGAAATTATATTTTTGTAAAAAATAAATCAGTCCCATCATAAAATGAGAAGAGCTGTGCCAAGCCTTAAAAAAATATTTTTCCTGCAAGGTTCCCTTATCTTTCTGCAGATTATTGGATGCAATGGTTTTTTCTATGTTTTCCAGCCTGGCTTTCAATTGAGAATTTTCACCATTAGCACTCAGGCCGGCGCGACAGACATTCAAAGCCCGCTCAAACTCACAACATTCAATCAATACGTCTGTCAGCTTTAAACTTGCATATTCATTAGCACATTTTTCAAACTCTTGGTTAGAACTGATTTGCTTATTTTCTTCAAAAAGTTTCTTATGGGCCAGAAATAAACGCGCCATGGTCTTGACTGTCGCGGACTGGTCTTTAAATAACAATGAATATCGCAAAGAATCATTTAGCGTGGAAATGGCTTTCTCGTATTCTCCTACCTTGAAATAGGCTATGCCTAGATTACCAAGGAAAAAGGGCAACGCATCTCTTTTTGCCTCCTTGGGGGCGCCGGCAAGCAGAGCTTCTCCTCTTGCAATTGCACCGAGATAACCGTTTACCGATATTTCAGCCGCCAGCAGATTACATGCCGCAGCCCAGTATTCCTCGTAGTTTTTCCGGGAAAGACTGATCGCCTGTTCAGCGGCCGCTATCGCCTCCTCATACTTTCCTTCAGAACTGTAAGCCTTGGATAACCCGGCGTAATTTCTCGCTTTCAAGGGGGCTTTTTCAGCACAATCACGATAAATTGAAACCGAACTGCGCCAATCGACATTACGTTGATAAGTTAACAAAGTTAAACCTGAAAAAACCAGAAGAACAATTGAAATCAGAATTTTTCTGACCTTATCATCCGATAGATTTCCGCGAATTTTTTTGATCAGACTAAAAACCGTAATGCCCAGAATGATAAAGATTCCCACAGAAGGAAGATATAAGCGATGCTCAAACATCAGTTCAAGAGGTACGATGCTTGACTCGATTACAAGATTCATAAAAAACCAAGCCAAACCAAATTTCAGCAATGTTTGCCGTTCCGGCATCCAGTATGCGGCCGAGACCATGCCCACAATAAAAATGATGGAAAAAAAGGTAGTCGGTGGAGAGAATATTCCGGTTGAAACAATTACATCATGCTCAAGATTTAAACGAGACGGCAGGGGCAGTAAGAGAAGGGAAAAATAGGTGACCACGACCCGGGCTTCAGTCATCAGTCTCTCCGACCATGAGAAATGACGACTGGCGTAACCATCGAGAATGCCGGGCAAAAGAAATTTGTACCCAAACACAAAAACAAGAACCGAGACCAAACTCAAGACTACCATAATTCTCCGGTTGCCAAGCCAGGTTCTTAATTTCCTTCTTGTGGAGCGAAAAAAAAGCAACTCTGATACAAACAACATCAGCGGCAACATCGCCGAATTTTCTTTACTTAAGAACGCCATAACGGCCGACATCAGGGAAACCGCGAAAAACAGCATGGATTTCAAGCTTGTTTTTTGTCTTTTTTCCAGGTCGATGCGGGCAAAAAGATACGCCGCCACGGACAAAAAATAAAACAAACTCATCAAAGCCGTCATGCGCTGGACAACATAAGTTACGGCATTGGTCTGCACAGGACATAACAGCCACATACCGGAGACGAAAACAATGAGAATATCGAGGTTAGGGATCTTGGTTTGTTTTGGACTATCAATGGAAAATACTTTAAACAATGTACTGATCAGAAATAAAAGCATTAAATATGCGAAAATATGGATGGTCAAGTTCGTAAAGTGATACACGGACAAACGACCCCGACCACGCAGATGATCTAGAGAAAATGTTAGCAAGGGAAGATAGCGCTTTAGGCCAAACTTGGTCTCCGACAATTTAAGCAGTGAATTCCGGTCAAAGGTATCTATATAAATTTTAGGTTCGTCAATAAAACTATGATAATCATCGAGAATCAGAGGTGAATTGAAAGTGTTAGAATAGGCCGAAAAAGCCATGATCGGCAGGATGATGAACGCGATTGCGTAGAACAGGAATGATTCACGGGCAAGACCCGAGAAAATACCGCTCCGACAATACAGGCTATCTCTTTTCATAACAAATCAGTCCAGGTAAATTGCTCTGGCCTCGGGAACGACATCGGTGAGTGCCAACAAAAAAGGGACGCCACCGCATCCCTTTTTTGTCAATAAATGTGATTTAAAGTTTACTTGAGTCCAACGGCATCGCCAAAAGCGCCGCCCAGCTTCCATCCGGTAATTTTCTCATCGGAGGTCGTAGGAGTAGCCGTCAAAGTAGTACCGTATGCTTTGGCGATGTCTCCGACAGCGCTGGAGAGAGTATTCACCGTGAACTGATAAGTAGCACCACTGGTTTTAGCGGTATTCCAGTCGACCGCCGAAGTGTCGGCATCCTTGATAAAGGCCGTAAGCAAAGTATCTGCTGTCGGCAACTCGCCATCGTGCGTCGCATAGTAAGCGGCGATATTGGTCTGCACTGCATGGATCGTGGGAATTACCGTGCTCGCGACCCTGGCCTTCTGAATATAGTTTTTGTACATGGGGATCGCCACGGCGGCCAGAATACCGATGATGGCGACGACGATCATTAATTCGATAAGCGTGAAACCTTGGTTGTTCTTACGTGTCTTCTTCATGACTTTGCTCCTTTTCAAACGTTGCTTAAAAGATCTACGGGTTAAAAAAAACATTCCTTTAGAACATGAATAACCGACCAACAAAATTCTTTTTGTTCAAGCAGTCAGCGCTCACTTCATACCACTGCTTTTGCATTACTATACAGCAAGGTTGATACCACGGCAACCTTTTCAGGTAAAAAAGCGGAAAAATTTTTTCTGCTCAAGGAAAACAGCCCCTTAGCCTGCATTGCAAAGCCAAAACAAAAAGCAGACTCTCGTTATCGAAACCGCATTCACGGCCCCAGGCGACATGATTTGTCAGTCAGGGTGACAAAGATTGTCACCCTGAACCACGTGACGACTCATCGAACGGCCTTCATCCTTGCCCGCGCCGTTTGCGAAAAGCTCGCCGGAAAGATAGCGCTCGCCGCTGTCGGGAAAGATCACAATTATCATTTTCCCCCGGCTTTCGGGACGGCCGGCGATTTTCAGGGCGGCGCAGGCGGCGGCGCCGGAGGAAATGCCGACCAACAGCCCCATGCCGGTCGCCAAGCGGCGCGTCATGGCGGCGGCTTCGTCACTGGATATTTTAACGATTTCATCGACGACCGCCGGATTCAGCACCGGCGGCACGAAACCGGCTCCGATCCCCTGAATGCGATGCGGTCCGGGCTCGCCTCCGGAGAGCACGGCCGACTCCGCCGGCTCGACCGCGATCACCCTAAGCCCGGGCTTTTTTTCCTTAAGCACCTCGCCGCACCCGGTAATCGTCCCGCCGGTTCCGACCCCGGCCACCAGAAAATCGATCCGGCCGCCGCAATCACGCCAGATTTCAAGCGCGGTGGTTCGGCGATGGCATTCAGGATTGGCGGGGTTGGTAAATTGCTGCGGCATGAAGCTGCCGGGGTTCTGCCCTTGCAACCGACAAGCTTCGGCGATGGCCCCTTTCATACCTTCAGGACCGGGAGTCAGAACCAGCTTCGCCCCCAAGGCCCACAACAAGCGGCGCCGTTCCAGGCTCATCGTCTCCGGCATGGTCAGCAGCAGGCCATAACCCCGTTCGGCGGCGACAAAGGCCAGGCCGACACCCGTGTTACCACTGGTCGGCTCGATAATCAGACCGCCGGGAAGCAATTCGCCGTCCGCCTCGGCGGCATCAATCATGGCGACCGCAAGCCGATCCTTGATACTGGAAAGCGGGTTAAAAGCCTCCAGTTTGGCGACCACTTCCGCGCCGCTCTCGCGGCTTAAAAAATCAAGGCGCAAAAGCGGGGTCGCTCCCACCAGGGAACTCAGACGGTTGGCGATTTTCATAAATTTCCTCCAGCCCCCTCCGCCAACGACGCGAGACAACCGGCCTTATCAATCCGGCACCACAACTCAGCCCAACGATTAATCGGCGGCCAATTTTTTACCCGACCAAATTTTTCAGCGGCGGCCGACTCAGCGACCGGGAATGATAATCCGTGATTTTTCCATACTCTGCATTTTCTGCTGTTGTTGCATTTCCTTGATTTTTTTCGACCATGTCGTTCAGGGCCCGGCGCATCGCCTCGGGAAAAACCGCCATCGCCTCGGGAAAAACCGCCATCGCCTCCTCCAGAGTCTCCGCGGGCAGCGGCGCCTGCAGCGGTATCGGGCCTTCGGGCGACATCAACTGGGTGCTGCCGACATAGACCCGGTCGCGATCGAGCTCATCTCTGCCGTCGGGGTGAATCGGGATCAGAACCCTGATCGAGGCGACCTTGAGATCGGTCACGCTTTCTTCCCGATAAAGATTTTCCGTGTCTACCTTAAATTCCGTCATTGCCTGCCGGGCGTTTGCGCTCATGCCTATATCTCTCCGTCTGAAATTTTATCTGAAATGCAACTCTTCAGCCCCATCTTCATAACAGAAATGCCAGGATAGAGTCACTTAAAAAAAGACCCTGGTCGGTTATTTTAAGAGCATGCCGGTCGCGGGCCAGCAGACCTTCCAACTCGAGCGGACGGGCCCGCGACAGCAGGTCGGCTACCAATTCGCAGCCAAACTCGTCCTTAAGCTCAGCCAGTTCAACCCCCTGACGCAGGCGCAGACCCATCATCAGACTTTCCGAAAAAGAAACCTCGCGGTCCACGGTTTCGGTCTCGCTCCAGGAACTCTCCCGGCCGACCGCCGACCAAAGCCGGTCCTCGGGTCGAAAACCTAAACCCGCCGCCGCGGCCCGACGCCAGGCGGCGAGCTTTTCCATATACAAAAAAGGATCGGCCAGATTGCAATAGTGCTCGGCCCACGAATCCTGATGACGGCGGCCTTTCCAATTACCGCAGGCCCCGGCGCCAAGCCCGATGAAATCCCGCATCCGCCAACAAGCCAGGTTGTGTTGCGCCTGAAACTTTCGCTCCCGGGCATAGTTCGAAACTTCATACCGCCGCAGCCCTCCCCTTTCCAGGCGGCGACTCACCAGTTCCATCATTTCCCGCTGGACGGCTTCGCTTAAAGACCGCAAGCGGCCCGCCGCGACCTCGGCCTTCATTTGAGTCCCCGGTTCCAGCGAGAGAACATAGGCGGAAACATGTTCGGGCGCGAGGGAAACCAATCGTTCAAGATCGACCTCCAGCTGACTGATTTCTTGTTCCGGCCAGGCATAGATCAGGTCAAAACTCAGATTCTCGAATCCGGCCCGACGTAATACGGAGATTGCCTGAACCGCGCTCTCGGCATCATGCCGACGGCCCAGGATTTTCAAACCCCGCTCGTCAAAGGTCTGCACGCCCAGACTTACCCGGTTGACCCCGGCAGCGCGATAGCCTTCCATCCGCCAAAGCTCGACATCGGCGGGATTGGCTTCCAGCGTAATTTCGAAGTCTTCGGCAAACCCCGGGGTCTCACTCAGATACTCGATAATCTTGGAAAAAAAAGAGGGCGAAAAAAGCGACGGCGTACCGCCGCCGAAATAAAGGCTGGCAAGAGGGTGGAAAAGCTCGGGGAAAAGCCGGCGGCGACAATCAAGCTCGGCCAGCAGAGCCTCCAGGTATTCGGCTTCCGGAACCCGATCAACGGCGACCGAGACAAAGGAACAATAAGAGCAACGCGAGTGACAGAACGGTAAATGAATATAGACATGGCCTGCGGCCGACGGCTTATTCAACTTGCACCCGCCAAGGCGTTAAAAACAACTTTTTTTTCAGAACATCAGCGAAACCGGACCAAAACATAAGCTCAACGCGAAGCAAGCCGCCGGCCCCTAACGGCTATTGCGGCCTGAGAACAAGCTCCCTCACCCTGCATTGACTTGATTTTTCAAACCAATCTAAACTGTGAGCTGCTGACACGGCCCTTACCGGGGTTACACATTTTCAGCAAAACATCCTCGGAGTTTCACCCCTGAGGATGCTTTGCAAGCTGCAACTCCGCCAGCGGTCACACGGATGCCGGCCCGCTTTTTTCTTCGATCTGCAGGGTGATTTCATAACCGAGACGACGGGAAATTTCAGCCGCCGCCTGTTTGACCGCCGGCGCGACCTTATTCTGGATGCATTCATCCGTCAACCGGAAAGAAGGCCCGGAAACACTGATCCCGGCCACCACCCTTTTAGTATAGTCACGGATCGCGGCCCCGACGCATTTGACGTCATGATCATATTCCTCGTCATCGATGGCGTAGCCCTGCCCCTGAATCCGCTCCAGTTCACTAAAAAAAGCATCCTTGTCCCGAATTGATTTGGGCGTACAGGCCTCCCAGTTCTTGACCGGAGGCAGAATCTTTTCCAGTTCTCCGGCATTCATCGAGGCGACCTGCGCCTTGCCGATGGCGGAACACCAGACCGGCAGCTGCGAGCCGACCCGGGAAACCACCCGCACCGCCTGATCCGACTCAACCACGTCCAGATAAACCACATTATGATTGCGGATCACCCCGACATAAACGTTCTCGCGTAAATCCTTGCAAAGCTTTTCCATCACCGGATGGGCCTGACGCAGAACCCCCATCTGCCGAATAAAGGTCTGCCCCAACTCCAGACTTTTGATGCCCAGACGATAATTTTCGGTGATTTTATTCTGCTCGATATAACCCTTTTCCTCCAGCGTCGCCAACAAACGAAACACGTTGTTTTTATGCAGTTTAAGGCGCTTACTGAGCTCAGTGACCCCAAGTTCGTCGACATCCCCGCTGAATTCTTCAAGCAATGACAGGGCGTGCACCACGGCCTGAATTATATAATTTGATTTTTCCCTTTTAACCATCATCCGAGCCCCCTTGCCCGCCGCATCAAACCCTGAATAAAAAATACTGCGAAGTGGCGCCTGCCACAAACAAACAGCAGCTTAAAAAAAAGTTACACGGCAAGCGTTATAGCCGAAAAAAAAACCACTGTCAAGCTTTTCATGCGCCCGGCAAAACGGATTTATAATAATGCTAAAACAAAATATTTTAATAATTACTTGACAATCTGCGGGCCAGATCCAGCGCCTCTTCCATACTGCGACTGTCGGCGATAAAATCACGAGAAATATCAAACGCCGTACCATGATCAGCGGAAGTCCTGAAAAAAGGCAAACCCAGAGACAGATTCACCCCGTCATGGAAATGGAGCATCTTGAACGGCGCCAGCCCCTGATCATGATAGAGCGCGACCACCACCGCATAGCGCCCCTGCAAGGCTTGATAAAAAAGCGTGTCCGCCGGCACCGGACCGGACACCGGCACTCCTTCGCGCCGCAGCTCCGCCAACACCGGACGCAAGAGACGATCATCCTCATCGCCGAAGGCCCCCCGTTCGCCGGCATGCGGATTCAAGGCCGCCACCCCGATCTCCCCGGCCATTCCGATTTTCCCCATGAAAGCATGCAGCATCAGCACCTTGTCGCGCAGCAGATCAGGGGTCAGGGCCTCCGCCACCCGGGCCAGGGGAATATGAGTCGTCGCCAGCAGAACCTTCAGCCGACGGCCCCAGAACATCATGCCGACAGCCGCGACCCCGGCCAGCTCGCCCAGCAGTTCGGTATGCCCGGGATAATTATGACCGGCCAGATGCCAGGCATGTTTTGAAATCGGAGCGGTGGTCAGAGCGCGGCAACGGCCCTGACGCACCAGTTCCACTCCACGTTCGACGTAGCGAAACGAAGCCTCGCCGAAAGCCGCGTGATCAAGCCCCAAAAGCAGCGCCGGCAGCGCCCGGGCCAGAGGATTGCTGACCCTGACAATCTCAGCCGAACCCCCGGCGCCTAAATCCGCTTCGCCGCCTCCAGTTTCAGCAAAAACCAGGCTTCGGGCGGCGCCGCCGAGCCGCTCGGCAACCCGGCGCAACCAAGCCGCTTCGCCCACCACCACAATCTCCCGACGCTGTTCCGGTGTCTGCCGCGCCAGGGCCCGAACCGTGACCTCGGGTCCGACCCCGGCCGGATCCCCCATTGAAACCGCCAAATCCGCCATCATCAACTCCCGACCTGCAAGCAACCGTAAAACGATAATATCTCAAGACTGAAAACCCGGACGATGAACCCCGGCCAGGCAAAACAGCCCTTGCAACATCACGCCAAATAGAGTAAAGGGGCTCGGTCGTCAAGACCGGACAAGTCCCGGACAGTAACCGATTCCGGCCCGCACGGCTGAACCAAAAAGGCAAATCCCTTTTGTAACTATTCAGCCCATCAGGTCATCCGGGGAATCCAGGTCTTAAGCCAACGACCCCGGAACAACCCATTTTCCCCAGACCCGGGACCGAATCATTACAATTCTTTTTTTTGAGGACAAAGAACATGGAAAAGCAAGCCGTCCGCAAAGAAACCAAGCCTCAGATACGCACTTTTCTGGAAATGGTCAAGTTCTCTCATACGATTTTCGCCCTGCCTTTTGCTCTTTTGGCCGCCATGCTGGCGGCTGACGGCCTGCCGGGAATCTGGAAGATCTTCTGGATTATCGTCGCCATGGCCGGCGCCCGAACCGGAGCCATGGGCGCCAATCGCCTGCTGGATGCCGGCTTTGACGCGAAAAACCCCCGCACCCGCGACCGCGCCCTGCCCGCCGGCCTGATTACCATCCGCCAGGTTCTGTGGCTGACCATGCTCAGTTATCTGGTTTTCATTCTGGCCGCCGCCGCCCTCAATCCGCTCTGCCTGCACCTGGCGCCCTACATTATCATAATTCTGACCTCCTACTCCCTGGCAAAACGTTTTACCCCCCACACCCATTACATTCTTGGCTTCTGCCTGGCCCTGGCTCCTCTCGGCGCCTGGATCGCGGTGACCGGCGCCCTCGCCCCGACCCCGCTGATTCTGGGGCTGGCGGTCGGCTGCTGGGTCAGCGGTTTTGATCTGCTTTACGCTCTGCAGGATATCGACTTCGACCAAAGCGTCGGGCTCAAATCAATCCCCGCCGCCATCGGCGTCGCAGCCACGCTGACACTGGCGCGCAAGCTGCACCTGCTCATGCTCGGGGCCCTGTTTGTTATCTTTCTCATAACGCCGGCACTGGACTGGCTTTTCTTTTGCGCTCTGCTGGTGGTTGCCGCCCTGCTTCATTATGAACACGAGCTTTTAAGCCCGGACGACCTCAGCCGCATCGACACCGCCTTTTTCACGGTCAACGGCTATGTCAGCATTATTCTTTTCGTGGTCGGAGCCCTGGATATTCTGGGTGGCTGAAATCGCAACGGCCTGAATTGAAATAAAAACGAGATCAACTCAAACCTTCAGACACAACCGGAGAATTTCCATGCCCCAGATCGAGGCTTTCAACGGCATCTTTTACAATCCTGAACTGATCGACGACATGGCGGCGGTAACGGCGCCGCCCTATGACGTCATCACTGCCGCCGGCAAATCCGCTCTCGAAAAGCGCAACCCCTACAATATCATCCGCCTGATTCTCGGCAAGGCGGCCCAGGAGATGGGCGGCAGTCGCCCCGAGAGTGAATTCGCCGACGCCGCGACCACCTTCAGGCAATGGCTGGCCGACAAAATTCTGATCAGCGATACCACACCGGCGCTTTACGACCTCGAAGAGGAATTCACTGCTCTGGGCAAAAACTACTGCCGGCGGGGCTTTATCGGCCGCTTTAAACTTGAAGCGGGAAAAAACACGGTGCGCCCCCATGAAAAAACCATGCGCGCCCCCAAGGAAGACCGCCTGCAACTGACCCGCCATTGCCGGGCCAACTTCAGCCAGATTTTCACCCTCTACGAAGACGAGCGCAACACCCTGGAAAAGACCCTGCAACAGGCGCGTTCCGCCGAACCCATGCTGACCTTCACGGACGATGAGGGCGTCACGCGGCGGCTCTGGCGCATTACCGACAAAAAGGCCATCGCCGCCGCCCAGAAGCATCTTCAAGACCGGGAAATTTTTATCGCCGACGGCCACCATCGCTATGAAACCGCCTTGCTTTACCAGCAGGAAATGAATGCCGCCCATCCCGACAACCAGGATCACAACCGGCCCTGGGATTACGTCATGAGTTATTTTTCCAGCATGTCAAGCCCCGGCCTGGCCATTTTACCAACCCATCGCCTGCTCTCAAATTTCCCCCTGCCGGCAACCGAGGAGCTGCGGCGGAGACTGAAAACCTATTTCACTCTGGAAAAGCCGGCCGACCCGACTCCGGTCACAGAGCTCCTGGCCCGACTTGAACAACGCGGCGCCCACTCAAGCTTTATTTTGGCGGCCGGCAACCTTGAACAACCTTTGCTGCTGACCCTGAAACCGGAACCCGCGGCCGAAATTCTCGGACAGCTGCCGCGCGCCCTGGCCGCGCTTGATGTTTCAGTGCTGCAACAGCTGGTTTTCGGACATATTCTCGGCATCAGCGCGGCCGACATGGAACAACAAAGTTATATCCGCTACACCCAGGATGCCGGCGAAGCCCTGGCCGCGGTGGCGCGCGGCGACGCCCAGATCGCGATTCTGCTCAAGTCCACCTTGATTAAGCAGGTTCGGGAAGTTGCCCGGGAAGGTGAGAAAATGCCGCAAAAATCAACCTTTTTCTATCCCAAGCTGGCCAGCGGCCTGGTTATCAACCACCTCGAATAAGAAACCGAGAACCTTGACGATCAAGAAGACCACCCTGGAAAGCCCTCCCGGCGTCGACCTGCTTATCGAACAGCCGAAAAAGGGTTACCGCTACAACCAGGATCCTTTTCATCTTTTTCGTTTCGTGCGCAGTCGGCTTGAGAAAGGGATCTGCGCCCCCGCCGGGGAAGCCCTCGACTTGGGCACCGGCGTCGGGATTCTGCCGCTGCTTCTGGCCCGGGCCCTGCCCGGGCTCAACTTTACCGGCCTCGAAATTCAGTCCGATCTGGCCGACCTGGCGGCCGCCAACGTCAAACGCAACCATTTGGCCGACCGCATTCGCATCATTACCGATGACTACCGTGAAACGGCGAAACGACACGAATTCCAGAACCGTTTTGAGTTCATCGTCTGTAATCCGCCATACTACCCGGCGGCCGCCGGCCGCCTGAACCAATGCCCTCAGAAACGCCTTGCCCGTCACGAGATCGCCGGCGACCTCGACGAACTGCTGGCCGCGGTTTCCCGTTTCCTCAAAAACCGAGGCACCTTTTTTCTGATCTTTCCGGCCGAACGACTGAGCGAACTTTTCACCAAGCTGCAGAGGGTTCAACTTGAGCCCAAGGAACTGCTCTTCCTTCACCCGCGCGACTCGGACCGGGCGGCGACCCTGTTACTGGCCGCTCGCCGTTACGGCTCCCCCGGAATCACGGTCGGAAATCCCATTCTGATATAAAGAAAAAATCTATGAAAAAATATAGGGACAAAATACTTATTT
>DSCM01000052.1 GCA_011049115.1 Pseudomonadota bacterium | reverse complement strand
TTTTTTCAACATTTTTGACGACAACAAAAACTAGAAAAGGTTTTGATCAGAGTACTTATTTGTGAACAAAGGAAATACCTTTAGGCACGGGCCGTGAAGGCCGTTTTGGGTTGCGGGATTATTCCCGCATTAGTTCTTGGTTTTATTCAAAATGATCCTCCGGCGGATTGCGGTCGAGGTTGAAGGTTTAAGCCGGTTTGGTAAGGATTTTTCCTCCTGATCCGGGACTATTCGCGGGCCTTATTAAAAATCGTACCGATCAGATTGGCGTTGTGGAGCCGCCCCAGAGCGTCCTTGATTTCCTGGCGGGTGGTTTTCTCCGCTTCGACCACCAGAACGATGCCGTCTACCAGGCTGGAAAAGACCAGCGCATCGGCATTGGTCAGGATATCCGGTCCGTCAAAGACCAGAATCCGATCTTCATAACGACTTTTCATCTCGTTGACCAAGTCGGCCATGCGGCTGGCCCCCAGCATTTCCGACGAGGTTGCCAGGGGGCGGCCGCTGGGGAGAAGGGTCAGTTTGTCGATGCCCGGGTTAACCAGAAGCTCGGGGATCGTGGCTTTGCCGAGCAGATAGTCAGCCAGGCCGAGGCCTTGTTTGATGCCGAAGAATTTATGGATTGCCGGAGTGCGCAGATTGGCGTCGATCAGCAGCACGGTGCGGTCGATTTCCTGGGCGATGCTGATGGCGACGTTGATGGCGTTGATGGTTTTCCCATCACCGGGACCCGGGCTGGTTATCAAGACCGATTTGCCGCCGAATTTCTGCAGTTTGCGAAGCATCTGGGTTCTTAGAATTTTAACTTGATCCGCCGCCGGATGAATGCGGCAGTCGTATACTATCTTGAATTCATCCAGGCTCTGGGGATTGAAATTCTCTTTTTTGGTCGTCGGCGCGGCTTGCGGTTTTGGGCTGCTTTCGCGCCGAACCGGGGGCTGCGCCGTAAAAGCGGGCGCCACCTTTTGCGGCGCCTCGGTTTGCTGAAGCGCCGCCGGCTGCGGGGACAAGGTTTGTGTTTCTCGGTCCCGGGCCTGTTTGGCCAGGGCTTTTTTCAGAATATCGCTCATGATCTATTTTCCGGGCGGCAAAGCCGTTCAGGCAGAGGTTGAAAGACCACGTTTCATTAAGCGGGAAGGCCCGCTTAAACGCCGAAGCGCCGCAAGGCCTTGATCCAGATGATATCCAGAGGCAGATAATAAAAATGAATGGCGGCAAGTAACCCCAGCATGACAGCCAGCAGGAGGATGGCAAGGACCAGATAAATTCTGTAGCGCCGCCGGCGTTCACGCGGGTTTTCCATCATCGGGGTAACGCCCAGAACCGGAACCCCGGTCAGGCGGGCAAGTTCATCGGCGCTTTTGATCGAGGTGTTGAGGTTTTCGCGTAAGGCGCAGACGCCGGTGGCCAGGCCCAGGGCCAGGACAAAGCCGATCAGGGCGATGGCCAGGCGGTTGGGTTTGAAAGGTTTTTCCGGGGTCTGGGCCGGGTCGATGATCTTAAAGCGTTCTCCCTGCTGCGATTCTTCCATTTCCCGGGCAATCTGGGCCTCGGTAAGCTTATGGGTGATATCGGTATAGCGCAGCTGGGCCTGGTCAAGGTCTCGAAGCAGGCGGTTGTAATCCCGTTCCACCAGCGGCGCGTTTTCAAGCCTGGTCTGGTAGTCGGTCAGGCTTTTCTGGGTTTCCTGAAATGCCTCTTCGGTCGCGGCAATCTCCATTGCCATGGAGTTGATCTGGATCTGCAGGTTGATATAGGCTGGGTTGCTGATGTTTTCGGGCGTCGCCTCAAACCCCTTGGCCTGATTGTCAGAGTCCTGTGTTGTCAGTTGATTGATTTCCTGGCGTAACAGGGCCAGCTCGTTTTCGACCTGAAGCCGGTCGGGATGTTTTTCTCCGAGCCGGGTTTGTAAGTCCTCGCTTTTGCGTTTCAGGTTGATAAGTCGTTCATTCTTGTCCTGAAGCTCCCTGGTGGTTGACACCAGGTTGGGGTATTGCGTTTCAATTTCGCTGATTTCGCGCTCGGTTTTTTTGATGTCCGGATGTTTGTCGGAATAACGGGCACGCAGGGAAAGCAGCTGCAGACGCAGGGCTTTGAGCTTTTCCCTGGGTTGGAGCAGGGGGCGCCCCTCCTCGTTATGTAGCAGGTTCTGGCTGAGGCCGGGGTCGATGAGCGCCAGCTGGCCCTCAAGATATAATTTTTTCTCCTGCAGGGAGCGAAGCTGCATGCGGCTTTGTTCAAGATCCCGCTGCAGACGGTTGACCGCTTGCAGGTTGACGGCATTGAATTCCGGCAGCTCCCGGCCGTGTTCCTGTTTGAACGTGCTGATCTTTTCTTCCAGGTCGGCGATATTACGGCCCAGTTCCTGGCGTTCCTGGTTGAGAAAGGTCGCGATGTTGGTCACGCGCTCTTCCCTCTGGCGCAGGTTCTCTTCCAGATAAAGCGAGGTCAGGCGGTTGGTGACCTTGGTGACGGTTTCAGGATCTTTTCCCTGGTAAGCGAGGCTGAAGGCGATGGTCGCGGTGCTCGGTCGACCGGTGCGCCGGTCGACCACATCAGCGCTGATGGTCTGCAACGCGATATTTTTTCGCAGACGGGCAACAATCTCTTCGTTGCTATGGTTTTTCCGCATTTCCGGATAAAGTTGGAAACGGTCGATGATTTCCTGCAGCCGGGGACGGCTCATGATCTGCTGCGTGATCACCTGAAGGCGTTCCTCGACATAGCTGGTAATCGTGGTCTGGACAAATTCCTGGGGGATCTGTTGTTCCTCGATCAGAATGGTGCTTTCGGCCCGGTAAATCGCCGGCAGGAACACGGCGATTACTCCCGCCGCCAGCCAGGTACAGAAAAAAATCAAGAAGAAGAGCCATTTCTGGCGGCGAATGATACCTTTGACCTGTTCCAGGGATATGGCTTCCTGTGTTTGCATTGAAAATTCCTTAGTCGAGCAGTCTGGGGAAATTGAAAACCAGGGCCAGCCAGACCCGATTACGATCGTAGCTGCGGTTGTCGGATAAGGTTTTGTCGGTGGTGGCGGCGTAGAGATAGTGCAGTTGCAGGCTGTGCTTTTCCGTCAGTTGCCAGCTCAGGTCCGGATGCAGGTAGAAATAAGTGCTGTCCTCATCATTGTAGTCATCATTGGCTTTTGAAAAATAGAGGCCCGCAGCAAAACCGCTGTGCAGGCGGCGACTCACGGTCCAGCGCAGGGAGCCGGTCAGGCGGTCGCGGTCGATCGGGCTGCCCGTAGAGGTATAACTTAAATCCCGGTTGTAAGCCAGCTTGTAGGTTAAGGTTTCGGTTCTGCCGCTCAGGGAGATGTCGGCCGTTCCGCCCCAGTCATCCTCGGTGAAAGAGAGCTTTTTCCTCCGCCAGCTGATCAGGCCGCTGCCGGAATCAAAAAACGGGATCCAGGTGGAGTATCTGTATTCCGATTCCGTGTAACGAAGCCCCAGGTAACAGGTGAGGCTCAGTTTTTCACTCAGTTCACGAGTCCAACCCAGACTCAGGCCGTAATTATCGACCGTGCTGATCTCGGAATTATAACGATAATACTGGGGTTGCAGAAAGAACTGATCTCTCTGGTTGCGCCGGAGATAACTGATACTGCCGACCAGGCTGTGGCTGTCGTAGTCGATGTCGTTGGGACTGTCGTAAGTCGTGTCGCTGTAACCGTAGCTGAAACCGGAGAAGAGTCGTTCGCCCAGGCGGTAGCGGGCTTTGGCGTCGAGACTGCCGCGTTTGCGGGCGTAAAGGCCTTCGACAATCCCGGTTTCTTTCAGTTCGGAGTCGAGAATAGAATCCTTGGTATAGGCGGCGCCGCCTTCCAGAACCAGCTTTTCGGTGGCCTGAAAACTGCCGTTGAGACGGTAGCGCTGGTATTCGTCGTTATAGCGGGTCTCGGCGGCGAAACGTCTGATTTCGCCTTCGAGGCTGCTTTTGAGGTCGATTCTCGGAGTTCGCCAGCTCGCGGTCAGGGTCGGAATGAAAACCCCAAGCCAGTCGCTTTTTTCGTTCTCGTTGTCGAAATTGATATTATCGTCATATTCGGCGCGAAATTGCAGGGATGGAGTGCAGGAAAAATCTCCGGTCGCGGCGCGAAGCAGACCGGGCGAGGCCAGCCAGAGAATAAGAATCAGGCAAAAAAAGGTCTTTTTCATCTTTAATGAACCTGTGTTCGAGATGGGCTCGCGGAGCTTTGAAACTTTGGCGGAAGCCTTTTCGTCAGGGCACAATTATGACATCGCCGCGCTGAATGATAATGTTCTGGGCAAGGTTTTCCCCTTTTTCCACCTCGCGATAATCGAAGGGAATTTTGGTTGATTTGCCGTCCTGGTAGCGTAGAATATAGATCTTGCCGCCGGCGGCGAAGGGATTGAGGCCACCGGCCATGGCCAGCAGTTGCATCGCGTTGGTTTCCAGGTCGATGGGAAACTGGCCGGGTTTGTTGACCTTGCCGATGACGTAAGCGCGCAGGCTGTTGATCTGGCGCAACATCACGGTCACGGTGGCTTCCGGAATGAAATCCTTCAGCCTGGTGGTTACCTCGCGGCGCAGGTCACCGATGGTCATCTGTTTGACGTCAATATCGCCGACCAGCGGAAAGGCCAGAATCCGGTCTGGTGGAACGATGACTTCCCGGCTTAAACTCTCTTCTTTCCAGACTGAGATTTCAAGGATGTCGCCGGTCCCGATCCGGTAGCTTTCGCTTTCCATGGCTGCGGCCGAAAGCGCCGGCGGCAGGCACAAAAAGCTTGAAATAAAGAGAACGGCCAGGGTAAAGAGGGATAGGAAAATCCTTTTTCGATTGCTCTCGGGTTTCGGAGACTTCGACAGAGCTGTCATGTTTGGTTCCCGGTACAGGATTTTGAGTTGGATACTGATGCGGGAACGTGCCCCGCAACCCAGAAAGGCGCTTGCGGCTCGCAAATTAGTACTCTCATCGGAACGTTTTCTTGTTTTTTCAAACCGAGAATGAACGCTGAGAGGCTAATGTCGGTTAATATACCTGGGGCCGTGTAAAAATACAACTGTTTATTTGTTGCAAAATGTACGGATTGCCAGGGGGCGCCGGTTTGGGCCGTAAGCTGAAGGCGACCTGGTACGGAATTAGAGGCTGGCGCGGCCATGGGAACCGGGCTTGATTTTTGCGGGAGGATCTTTGGGTGGAAATGTTTCTGGCTGACAGCCATTGTCACCTGACCGACGCGCCCTTGCGGGAGGATTTGCCCGGGGTTCTGGCGCGGGCGGCAAGGGCCGGAGTCAAATGGCTGCTGGTGCCCGGCTATGATTTATGTTCCAGCCGCGCCGCCTGTCGCCTGGCGGCGCGGCATGCCGAGCTGCGGGCGGCGGTGGGTCTGCATCCGGCCTGGCTGAAGCCGTCGCTTGCTTTCTCGCCTGAAACCCTGCGGCAACTGGCCCGCTTGCGCCAGCCGGCGGCGATTGGTGAGATCGGCCTGGATTTCGCCCTGGCTGATTTTTCGCAAAGTCGCCAGCTGGAGGCCCTCGAACAGCAGCTGGAACTTGCCGCCTTGCTGGATTTGCCGGTGATCCTGCATTGTCGTCGGGCTTTTGAGCCTCTGTATGCGGTCTTGCGTAATTTTCCGAAGAACCGAGGGGTTCTGCACGCTTATGGCGGCGGACCGCAGCTGGCGGAAAAGTTTCTGGCGCTTGGCTTTTATCTGGGGTTTGGTGGTAATCTGACTCGGCCGCTGGCCCGCCGGGTGCGGGAGGCGGCGCTTCTGGCACCGCCGGAACGTATTCTCCTGGAAACCGATGCGCCCTACATCGGGTCGCGGGGGGTCGTCAAAGGCGCCTCCGAACCCCGGGATCTGCCGGCGGTGGCCCTGGCGCTGGCCGCATTGCGAAACTGGGATCCGCTGGCAGTCGCCGCCTGGACCACCGCTAATTTTTTTCGTTTGTTCGGTGTCGATGAAGGCAAGGAGAAGTAATGGAATCTGATTTTCCGGCAACGGCTTTCGCCCGGCTGGAGCTGCTTTTCGGGGCGGACGGCCTGAAACGGCTGGCCGCCGCTCATGTCGCGATTGTCGGTCTCGGCGCGGTGGGCTCTTTTGCCGCCGAGGCCCTGGCCCGAACGGCCGTGGGCCGTCTGACCCTGATTGATTTTGATCTGGTGGGCGAAACCAATATCAACCGGCAGCTGTTTGCTCTGCAGAGCACGCTCGGTCAGGCCAAGGTGGCGGCGGCCGCCGACCGTTTGCTTGAAATCAATCCGCGCATCGTGCTGAACCGCCGCCAGACCTTCTACCATCATGATACCTCCGCGGAACTTCTGGGGGAGGGTGATTTTGATTTTCTCATCGACGCGATTGACGGCGCCGCCCCGAAACTTGATCTGATTCGCAATTGCCTGGCCCGTAAACTGGCCTTTATCTCATCCATGGGGGCCGCCGGTCGCAGCCGGCCGGACCGGATTAAAATCGAAGATCTGTTATTGACCAGCGGCTGCCCGTTGGCGCGGGTGCTGCGTAAAAAACTGAGGCGGGAAGGGCTTGAGAAAGGTCAGGTGACGGTGGTCTATTCACCGGAACCGGTGGCGGTAGAATCCTGTGACCCGGAAGCTTTCAGTGAAGCCGAGCGGGAGGAATACTTTCAACGCGGCCGCCGTCGGCGGATTCAACCCAGCGCCGTCTTTATGCCGGGAATTTTCGGCCTGTTGGCGGCCCAGCAGGCCGTGGATCGGATTCTGAAAGGTTGAATCCGGACCACCGGCAAGAGACCTTGAAGCCTTAGTTTCTACGGCGGTAACCAGTTGAGTCTTTTCCCGTTCGAACGCGGCGGCTTGCAGCGGATTTAACTCAGGTTTTTCAGTAACAGGAAACCACCGATCAGAACAAAGCCGATTCCGGCCAGCCGCGACAGCGTTTTTTCATCGATAAACTGGGAAAGCAGATGTCCGGCCAGAACCCCGATCGCGGTGGCCGCGATCAGGGCCAGGGAAGCCGCCAAAAAGACGGTGAGTTTGCCGTTAGCTTTGTCGGTGGCGAAGAGCGTGGTCGCCAGTTGGGTTTTGTCGCCGAGCTCCGCCAGAAAGACCGCGACGAAGACGGTGCAAAAAACTTTAGGGTTCATACTGTTTTCTCATGTAAAGTTTTCTCAGAAAACCGGCGCTTCAAACCGTCAATTTGAGACGGCTTTCAACCAGAAGAGTCACTCCGGTCATAGATGGACAGCCAGGTCCCTATTTTTGATAGGATCAAAGGGCAGCACCAGATTTTCTCCAGGTCCCATCGTTTGCCTTTGCCCCCGATCCAGAACATCCAGGCGCACGAAATTCGTATTCCGTAACTGATCATCTTGGCGTCTGACAGTCTGCCCTGCCGGCTCTTTCGGCCAATTAATATTG
>DSCM01000051.1 GCA_011049115.1 Pseudomonadota bacterium | reverse complement strand
CCCTGAATGGCCATTTACACAATCTTTTTTACACCCTCTCGTGACTTAATCGATAACTTCATCGGGCCACAGGCTGTTCTGGGGCGGGTTTCGTCTCTCCACTTTAAACTTGCTCTTTTTTTCACGGTCTGCTAGGGCGGGTCGTAAGGAGAAGATAGCTTGTTCTTTGCTTAAGTTGGTTGATATTGTTTAATTTCTCGATATGAGGTTCCCAGATCATGGCACGGTTTAAGGTTTTGATTACTGATCATATGGATCCCGAAGGAATTTCCATTCTTGAGGCGGATCCGGAGATTGCGGTTGAGATCAAAGTTGGGATTGATAATCTTGAGTTGAAAAAAATTATCGGTAACTATGATGCGATTATCACGCGCAGCGGGACCAGTGTGACCGCTGATTTGCTGGAAGACCCGGGCCGTTTGAAAATCATTGGCCGTGCCGGGGTCGGGCTTGATAATGTTGATATCGAGGCCGCCAGTATCAAGGGCATCATTGTGATGAATGCGCCTACCGGTAATACCATTGCTGCTACGGAGCTGACTATCGGGATGATGCTCGCGGCCTGTCGCAAGATTCCCGCGGCCAATATTTCTCTTAAAAACAAGGAATGGGATCGCAAAAAATACATGGGGATTCAGCTTTACGGCAAGACTCTGGGCATTGTTGGCCTGGGGCGAATCGGAGGCAACGTCGCGGTCCGGGCCAAGGGTTTCGGTATGAAGGTTATTGCCTTCGACCCTTATGTCAAACGGGGTAAAGCAGAAGCCCAGGGGGTGCGTTTATGTGAAAATTTGGATGAACTGTTGCAGAAGAGCGATGTCATCACTTTCCATACGCCGCTGACGGACGAAACTGCCGATATGGTCAAGGCTGCCGAAATCGCCCGCATGAAGGACCATGTGGTGTTGATCAACTGCGCTCGGGGCGGAATTGTTAATGAAATGGATCTTTATGCGGCGGTTAAAAATGGCAAGATTTTTGCGGCAGGAGTTGATGTTTTCAGTCGTGAACCGCTGGGCGATCATCCTCTGCTTGAGCTCGACAATATTTTTGTGACCCCGCATCTTGGGGCCAATACGGCCGAAGGTCAAAAGGGGGTTGCCGTTATTATCGCGGAGCAAGTGGCCAACGCACTTAATGACCGTTCTTATGAAAATGCTGTGAATATCCCCTACATGCGTTCCCAGTTGCCTTTGGAGATGCGTTACTATTTTGATCTGGCCGAGGCCATGGGCCGGCTGGCGGCGCAAGTGGTCAACGGTCGTCCCGAACGGATTGAGATGCTGATGGTCGGCCCTAAATTTATCGATGATTTCGGTGAACGGGTTTTCGACTCGCCTTTTAATTTTCAGCCTTTCACCAGCGCGGCTTTGAAAGGTTTTCTGGATCACAGTGTTCCGGAAACGGTTTCCTTTATCAATGCGCCTTATCTTGCCCGGGATCGCAACCTTGCGGTTTTTGAGTCCAAAACCAGCAGTTTTGCCAACATGAATGATCTGTTTGTGGTTCAGGTCAAGACTGATCAGGAGGAGATGATGGTGGCGGGTACGGTTTTTCCCGACAATCAGGGCCGGATTTTGATGCTGGATCAGTTTCGCCTGGAAATGATTTCCAAGGGTTCTTATCTTTATTTCAAAAATATTGATAAACCGGGTATCGTCGGTGGCGTGGGCACGGTTCTCGGCCGCCATAAAATCAATATTGCCGGATTTAATCTTTCCCGAATCAAAGGAGGAAAGGCGGTTTCCTTTGTCGCGGTTGATAATGAAATCACTTCGGCCGTGCTTGAGAATCTGCTTAAGGTTGACGGGCTTCTTGAAGCGAAAGTGGTCAGCTTGTGACCAGCAAACGAGCGATTACCCGGAGGTTGGGTCCCGCAGGGCCGATCAGCGAAAAAACCCAGCCTCTTCCCGATGGCGATTCATCGCCGGATAACCTTAAAAGAGTGCTGGAAACCGCAGCCGCTTCGCGGTAGATTTTTAGTTTCAGCTCAAATTCATCCGAACGCGGTCAAGGGAAATAACTTGACAACCTGAAAGGCCTTTTGTTAAGGCACAAGTGTTATCTTGTGCCGCTCGCCGGGGTTTCAGTATCTTGCAGGTTATTTTCTTGTTTTTTTCAACCACAAAAACAAGAAAATGTTAAGCGCTTCACGGGTTATCCCCAAAGGGGATGTCCGATGAAGAAACTTACCCAACTCTGTTGGGCCTGATAAGAGTACTTATTTGTGACCAAAGGAAATACCTTTAGGTACGGGCCGTGAAAAATCATTCGGGTTGTGGGATTATCCCCGCATTAGACCGTTATTTTTAGGAATTCAGTTTGCGCCGTGTCGGTTGCCGTTTTGGAGGTTCTCTTGCGCAGAATTGCTTGCCAGAATTTTAAAGGCGGAACCGGTAAAACCACAACGGTGATCAGCTTGGCTCATTGCCTGGCTGAGAATGGCCATAAGGTGTTAGTAGTTGACCTTGATGCGCAGGGTAATATCTCTGAAAGCCTTGGGGTCAGGGGAACTTATTCTCTCTACGATCTTCTCGTTGACGGTCGGCCTCTGGCGGATTGCCTGGTCGAAGCCCGGGAAAATCTCTATTGCCTTTTTTCAAATCAGACCGTCGCTGCTTGTGAAACGGTTCTGGTGACGCGCCCTCGCCGGGAGGAGGCTTTGAAAAGGGCCTTAAGCTCGCTCGAGGACGAAATACCCGGGATCAGTGTGGTTTTTCTAGACTGCTCGCCCTCGCTTTCGATTTTGAGCCAGAACGCTCTGGTGTATGTCGATGAGTTGCTTTTGCCGGTCAGTATGGATTATCTGGCCATGGTTGGAGCCAACCAGGTTTTTGAAAATCTGAAAATGATAGAGGAGTATTTTGAGAAAAAGGTCAGGGTTTGTGGTGTTCTTCCGACATTTTATGACCAGCGGGTGAACGTCAGCAAGGAAATTCTGGCCGGTCTTAGAGAACGTTATGGTGAATTGGTGCTTTCCCCGGTCAGGATTGATACTAAGGTACAGCAGGCTTCCATTCAGCGGCAGACCATTGTTGAGTTTGGAGGACGTTCCCGGGCCCGTGAAGATTATCAGAAAATTTATGAGGAGTTGTTTGTATGACCACCAAAAGTGGAAAAAAAGTATTTAAAAACAGTAAATCTGGTAGCTCGGGGTCGAAGGTTGCCGCCCAGGCTCCGCTTCAGCCTGAGATTGATAAACAAAAAATGGCCGCCTTTTTCAGCGCCGCCGGTCTAAAGGGGAAATCTGAAATGGACGGTCGCCTCAAGGTTGAAACGGTTGTCATAAAAGAAACCGCTGTGGAGCCGGCTTCGGTTGCCCCAGAGGAGAAGCTCCTTTCGATGACCGAAACCACCGGCCCGTCAGCGGCGCGGGAGGAAGAGGCTGAAAACTCGATTTCTTTTCCGGAGCCGCTTGGTACGGATGAAAATGAGACTTTCCTGGAGACGGCCAACGCCGCTGACGGGCCTGCGGAAAATGACGATGCTTCCGAGAAAGGTGATGAACGGATGTCTACGGCGGATTCGGGTAACATAGCCAAAGGAGTGAGCCACTCCGGAAGTTGTTCGTTTAATCTATTACCGGTTGTTTTCATTTTATTACTTGCGGCACTCTTTTGGTTTTATTATCTTGCCTCGACCTCGCAGGAGCATCCTGAGTTTTCACGATTACGCTCTCAGTCGGCAGTTCCAGAAAATGAAGATATTATTACACCGGGTCTTCGGCGCGAAAATTCCATGCCAGCTATGCAAAAAGATCCTTCATTTATGCGCGCACCGATTCCTTTTTGGCAACATCGGCAACCATGTTCTGCGTTGAGCACCCAGATGGTGGCTCCGGCTGCCGAGAAGCCGAAGGTTGAAAACGTTGATTCATTCAGCCGGGCCCCGGTCCCTTTCTGGCACAAGAAAAAGGCGGCCGTTAAGTTAACCCCTGAATTAACGGCGCCAGACAGCCCCTTGAGTTCCGAGCTTAAATCTTCGCTTCCGGCGTCCATGGATCCGTCATTTCAGAGGGCTCCGAAACCTTTCTGGAAGAAAAATTGATGAAGTTGTATGAAATACTCTGAATTAGCGCGGCAAAGATTTAAGCTGAGAAATCAAAGCTCTGACTAGGAAAATAGCGCCACTACAGAGGCCGGAGGCTTCTGTAGTGGCGCGCCGAGTCCGTTTACTCGAAGGATCAAACCTGCCTCGTTTCATTTCTGAAACATTTCTTAAGCCCGCGAACCAGGGCTGCGGTTTTTTCCAGGTCAAATTTATGCTCGCCCAGTTGGAGCACCGGGGCCAGTTCCATCAGAGAACTGGTCAGTAACGCTCCGTCGGTAGTTTCAAGGTCTTCTTTGTAAAGATTATCTTCCCGGCATGCAAGTCCCACTCGCGTGGCCTGTTCGATAATAAAGGCCCGGGTGATGCCGGGGAGAAGCCCGGCCTCAAGAGGCGGAGTCAGCAAGGTGTTTTTCCTGAGGAGAAAAAGATTGGAATAGGTGCCTTCACAAAGCTGTTTTTCAAGATTGAGAAAAATCCCCTCGTCAAATCCTTGTTTTCTGCATTCTCGCAAAGCCTGACGATTTTCCAGGTAATTAAGGCTCTTGATTCCTCGTAGGGGATGCGTGCGGTCCCGTAGCCAGGGCAGCAGTAAAGCCTTAATCCCCTGTTGGCGCCTGCCGATAAGATTCAGATCAAGTTCGGCAACCTTGATCAGCAGGGTTGAGAAACGATGGGCGGGATGGTCAGGTTCCGCTTCACGTCCGCTGACGATTATCCGGACTGCCGCCTCCCGGTGGTCAAGTTGGTTGGCGGCAAGCAGTTCTTTAATGATATCCGGAACCTGAATCAGATTTGGGGGCTCAGGTAACTCCAGTTGCCGAAGTCCCCGGCGCAGGCGAGTGAGATGGGCGGATAAAAGAAAAGGCTTGCCGTGGTAGGCACGGATAGTTTCGAAAAGGCCTTCGCCGAAAAGGTAGCCGTTATCCTGGGCCGAGATTACCGCCTCGTCTGCCGGCGCCAGCCGGTTGTCAATGAAAATCAGAGTAGACATTTAAACTCCATCACGTAATTTTCTTAGCGGACAGCAGGATATTTTTTCAGGGCCGGACTCTGATCGTGGGGTGGAAAACCTGGGTTCTTGGGGGCTTTTATTGTGATTCCGGGGTCAACTGCGCAATTGAGCTTCAGATCGTGCTGAAGACAGAAATTTTTAATTCTTTTGGTAAAGATTTCGCCAAAGTCTTTGCCTTTGGATTCGCCGACGCCTTTGACCTTCAGGAAGTTATCCTGATCGGCGGGGTGGCGACGCGCCATCTCGTAGAGGGCACTGTCACTGAAGATGATATAGGGAGGAACCTCGCGGTTCTGGGCCAGTTCGCGGCGTAGTTTGCGCAGCTCGGCAAAAAGCTCAAGCTCGGTCTGCTTGAGCACTCTGTCGGCTTCGAGTGCCAGCGGAGTTAAAACTTCTTTTCCTGATTGCAATAGGCGTGGTTTTTCATGGCCCCGCAACAGCTCGCGGCCACGGGAAGTGACCTTGAGAAGTTGAAACTCACCTTCCCGCACAATAAAACCCTGGTCAATAAGTTGCTCCAGCCATTCCTTGATCTGTTCAAGGGAATGCTCCTTGAGAATGCCCCAGGTAGACAGCAAATGATGCTGGTTGATGCGTATTCGGCGCTCACGAGAGCCTTTTAAGACCTGCGCACTGTACAAAAGGCCAAAATTTTCTCCTTGTCGGAGAAGGCTGGAAATAATTTTCTGGGCCGTGATCAGTGGATCTCTGACTTCCACTAATTCCCGCAGGCAGATGTCGCAGTGACCGCAGTCATCATCGACGTGGGTTTCATCGAAATAACGCAACAGCTGCCGGTGACGGCAGTCGACGCCGTTGGCATAAGCCGCCATCGCGGCCAGTGACTGACGGGCTCCAGGTGGTTCCTTGTCATCGGATTGTTCATCGAACTGTCGTTGCCAGCGCAACAGATCGTTATGGCTGTGAAAGAGCAGACATTCGGACGGCAACCCATCTCTTCCGGCCCGGCCGCTTTCCTGTAGGTAATTTTCCAGGGCCTTTGGCAGGCCGCTGTGGATGACAAAACGGATATTGGATTTGTCGACCCCCATGCCGAAGGCGATGGTGGCGACCATGATCGCGTTTTCATGCCGGATGAAATCGTCATGATTTGATTTGCGTTCATGGTCCTGCATGCCGGCATGATAGGCTAGAACCCGGCGGCCTTGGTTTTGCAACTGCGCCGCCGTCTCTTCAACCTCACGCCGGCTTTGGCAGTAAATAATTCCTGAATCATTCGGATAGCGTTCAAGAACTTCCTTGATCTGGGCAAGATGGCCGCTGGTTCGGCGCCGCACTCGATACGTAAGGTTGGGCCGGTCAAATGAACCCAGCAGCAGACGTGCATCGTGCAGTTGCAGCTGATGCACAATGTCATGTTGAACCGCCCGGGTTGCCGTGGCCGTGAAGGCGTGAACGGAAATCTGGGGCAGAACTTTGCGGATGTTTGCCAGTTGGCGGTAGTCCGGGCGAAAATCGTGTCCCCACTGGCTGATGCAATGAGCTTCGTCAACCGCCAGATAACGAATCGGCAGGGTCTTGATAAACTCGAGACTGCTTTCCTGGATTAGTTTTTCGGGTGAAATATAAAGAAGATTCAGAGCCCCGGCCCGCAGCTGTTCGGTTACATGCCGTTTTTCCGAGGAGGACATGGTGCTGTTGATGCAGGCGGCGGCAATGCCGTTCAGGCGCAGAGCATCGACCTGCTCCTTCATCAAGGCGATCAGCGGAGAAACCACCAGCGCCAGTCCGTTGCTGATCAGGACCGGGATCTGATAGCAGACTGACTTGCCGGCTCCGGTGGGGAGCACCAGCAGAGAGTCTTGTCCACAAAGGACGCAGTCGATAGCCTCGCGTTGCAAAGGCAGAAAATCCTGATGTCCCCAATAATGTTTAAGCCATGAGGCCGGATCTTGTTTTTCGGCTGAGTTCATGACTGGTCTGGTTGGACTGTCTTGGGTCGCTTTGCAAGTGGCAGCAGAATGCTAAAGGTGGTGCCTTTGTTGATGGTGCTTCGGGCCTCGATGCTGCCCCGGTTGGCCTCAATCAGGGAGTGTGCGATTGACAGCCCCAGGCCGGTTCCCGCATTGGTTGAGCCCGGATCCCGAGTCGTGAAAAACGGATCAAAAATGGTCGGTAGGTGCTCCGGTGCAATGCCGCAGCCGGTGTCGCTCAAACTGAGCTCGATTTGACTGCCTCGCACTCCGGCGCTGATGCCGATGGAGCCGCTGTCCGGCATGGCCATCTGTGCGTTAATCAAAAGATTGATCAGAACTTGTCCCAACTGTTGCGGATCGACCAGCGCCTCCGGTAAGGGCTCGGGAATATTGATCGAAAAACGAATGCCGCTGAAACCCTTGCGGTGGGCGACAGCTTCGATGGCCTGTTGGACAATTTTTTTAATCGAAAAAGGCTGGGGCCGGGCTTTCTGAGGTCGGCCATAGGCGAGCAGATCAGAAACGATGCGCGCAATTTTATCAACTTTGATCAAAATGCGATCGTATCTTTTGATTCTTTCCTGGTCTTCGCCCTCCTGTAAAGCCTTGTTTTTAAGGATCTGAACCTGTCCCGAAATGACAGTCAACGGATTGTTGATCTCATGCGCGGCGCCGGCGGCCAGGCGTCCGACGGTAGCCAGGCGGTGGGCCTGGAGAAGTTCGTACTGGACCTCTTCGTTTTGGCGGTTTAGTTCGGTAATCGTTTCGGCCTGGCCGACGAGGTTCTCGGTCAGGCGTCGTCGTTCAATCCGGTTGCTGATGCCATCTGCGAAGCGGGTCAGAATATCAATCAAACTGTCTTTGCCGATGCCTTCGCGCGCCAAGGTCCCGCAGTCAACCAGGAGTTGTCCATAAATTTCGCTGGCGCTGGTCGCGGGGAATTTACAGAGCGGCACAACCAGAATCGTGGGGTGTTCCTTGAGTGGAGTAATCCGGCTGTTACGTAGCAGGACCGCAGTCTTATGGATAATCAAGCGGCGCAGGGTGGCCATGATCCGGCTTTGTTGCTGGGCATCGTAGGGCTCTTCCGGCGCCTCTTCTCGAAACTTGAGGGTCGGCGTTTCGCCGGATAGTTCCCGCTCGGAAATTTTTTTGCCGTAAAAAGATCCGGTCCAGCTTGAGGGTCCGGTTTTGTTTAAGGCCAGGCCGCATAAGGCCAGTTGGGTCTGGCACAGATGAAGACTCTGAACTACTATTTCCTCCAGTAAAGGCATGGGGCCGGCGAAAATATGACGTTTTGCCGAATCCGGCTCGAGTATTTGGTCGAGAGAGGCGAGGGCTTCAAGAAAACGATTTTTGAGGCTGAGCTCGGCCAGGTATTTTTCCCTTTCCAGGTTGAGACGTCCCAGTTCTCGATTGGCTTTGCGGATTGCCGTGAAGTAGACTTCGTTGTTGACCACGCTTAAACAACTGTCAAATTCATGCAGACGGCTGTCGGCGGCATGGTAGAGGTCTGTCAGGCTATCTCGATCAATCCGGAAAAAGGCGCTCAGGGAGTCAACCGTACGAGCGAAGGGAGCGGAAGTGGAGTAATCAAGCTCCTGATTGACGAAATAGTTGGACCCCAGATTGTATAAATTACAGAGGGCGTCGGCAAAGCGAACCAGCAGGGGCAGGGGCGGAATCTCGTCCCGGGAGCTGGAAGGTGGCTGATGATGGAGCCAGACGGCTTCGACGATAGCCTGAGGGAAAGCCCATCTCTCCGTAGCCCATTTTCCGATCAGCTGATGGCCGGCTCCAAGGAATTCTTTTTCAAGATTGAGCGGGGGCCATTCTCCCTGACTAATGTTTTCCAGGCGCTGTAAGCGGTTCAGAAAAAGACTGAAATTATCTCCCAGGCGATGCCAGGCGATGAGTTTACCGATGTCGTGCAGCAGACCGGCGATAAAGGCTTCTTCCGGTCGTGGAAAACCAAGTCTACGGGCAAGTTCTTCGCTGGCGTGGGCGCAGGCGGCACAGTGATGCCAGAAAGCTACCAGCTGTTGTTCTTTCGCTTTGCCCCCGGGGTTGAAAGTGTCAAAAATTGTCAGGCTTAAGGCCAGATTGCAGACCTGTTTTTTGCCGAGCAGTGAAATTGCGTGACCTAAGTCATTGATTTTTGCGGGAGGAGCGAAACTGGGAGCATTGATGAGGCGCAAAACCCGGGCGGTCAGGACCGGATCCTGTCTGATTAATTGGGCAATGTCCTGGTAGTTGGATCCTTCATCAAAGCAGACATTGATGATGCGGCTGGCCAGGCTGGGCAGCGGTGGAATATCTTCAATCGTGCCGATTTTATCAATGATTTGGTCGTTTTGCAAGTTGGGTGTCTTTACTTGAAGTTGGAAGTGGTTGATAAACTCCGGTTAAAATACAAAACGACAGACAGCTTCTGGCATCTTTCAGGTCTTTATAAAAAGCCTTTCTATTCTCAGCAGAGTCAGCTAATAGCAAATTTATGGTGTTATATCAATATGTATTAACCAGGGGGCCGGAAATAGGCCGGAATCCCTGTCGCCGGCAAACAAGCCCCCTTCAGCTCAGGAGGCGGCATGGAGAAATGGTTTGGCTTGATAGATCGTTAACAAGTATGCTAAGAGAAACAATCTTTTGGGGTGCCGTTAACATTAAACTTTTTTGATAGCCTTTTCCCCGGGAGTCATTTGGCACGGAACGATTCCGCTCGAGTCTGGTAACCATGGATAATTGTGAGCCGCAACATAATACCGGTGTCGGGAACCGCTTGCAGGAGGCCCTCAAGGGAAGTTCACGTCTGGTGATTCTGACCCATAACAACCCGGATCCGGACGCGTTTGCTTCCGCCTGCGGGCTGGCGACAGCTATCAGTTTCCTTGATCCCAATTGTCGGGTTCAGGTTTCCTATGGTGGTATTGTCGGGCGTTCGGAAAACCGTTCGATGATGCGATATTTGCCTGTTAAGGCGGTCCCTTTCAGCCGGATTCGGGGGCGGGACAAGGTTGTCTACGCCCTTGTCGATACTCAGCCGCGAGCGGGCAATAATGTGTTGCCGCCCGACAGGGATCCGGTGATCGTGATTGATCATCATCCTCCCAAGGCGGCGACCAGACCTCGGTTACGGCATTGTTCATATGTCGATATTCGCACCGGTTACGGTTCGTGTACCACTATTGTGGCTGAATATCTGCAATGTTTGAAGGTGCCGATCTCCTCGGCTTTAGCTACGATCTTAGTCTATGGCATCAGTTCGGAAACCAGGCATCTCGGCCGGGAAGCCAGTGCACAGGACCGTCGGGTTTATAATGATCTGATTCCTCTGGTCAATATGCGTCGTCTTGCTCAGATTGAGTTCAGCCGGCGCCCGCGGGAACATTTTATTCATATTCGCCAGGCCGTGGACAATGCTTTTGTTTATCGCCAGGTGATCGGCTCTCGTCTGGGTCTGGTTACGAATCCTGATGTGGTGGCTGAAGTCGCTGATTTTCTTTTATTGCACGAACGCATGAGCTGGTCGATAGTGACGGCCTGCTATGAGGATAAACTGATTATATCATTGCGGGCCGCTAACTTTCGCGCTCAGGCGGGTAAGGTTGTGCGGGAGCTGCTGGAAAAACTGGGGGGGACGGCCGGCGGGCATAACCAGGTAGCGGGTGGGCAGATTGATTGTCGTGGTCTTACCCGGTCCGAGATCGCAAATCTTGATTACAATCTGGTGGTTGATTTTCTGCGTCAGGTAACCGGAGTGGAAAACGTTAAAACCATTAAACCACTGGCCGCCGCCGAGCTCAAGGACCCCTGGGGATGAAGCGGCTGCATTTAAAGCCATGGCCGTCGGGCATTGTCAGGGTTTCTACTTTTCTGGTCGAGCGGCAGACCTGTTCGGTTTATCTCTCTTCCCTGCCCGACGGCTCTGTATCAGGGGAAGGGTTGCCCTGGCAGGAACTGGCGCATGATCTGTTGGCGGGTCGCGGGCTTGCCCTGGAGGCGGCGCAGAATGGGCGGGGTGCGATTTTTACCTTTACCGACAGAAGATTTGCGGAGGCCCTGGTTCTGCGCAAGTATCGACATGGCGGACTCTGGCGTTTTTTCAGTGGTGATCGTTTTTTTTCCTGCCGCCGCTTTCTGACCGAACTCAAGGTTCATTCCCGGCTTAAGGAGATGGGGTTTCCGGTACCTGCTCCGCTAGGGGTTCTGGTTGTAAAAAAGAGAAAAGGCCTTTCCTTTGTCAATGGTTATTTTGCGACCAAGCTTCTGCCGGGGGTTATCACCCTGTCGCAATATTTACAGCATTCCGGTGGGGTTGAGCGGTTGAGATTGGCCCTGGCGCTGGGCCGACAGATCAGGAAACTGCACGATATGGGTATCTTTTATACGGATCTGCACATCAGAAACATCCTGGTTGATGTTCAAGGGAACTTGTTTCTGATTGATTTTGATAAGGCCAGGGAATTCCCGGAGCCTCTTTCCGCAAGGTTCCGGCGGGCCAATCTCTACCGATTTATGCGCTCAATTGATAAGTTCTGTTTTCGTGGCGGTCGTTTTGGCGAAGTCGAGCGCAGTGCTTTTCTGCAGTCCTATGAGCCAGAACCTGTTGCGTATGCCAAACTTTTCCAGACCCTTTCCCGAGGCCTTTGCTGGCGTCGCTTTTTTTATCGTCCGGGCTGGTGGTTTAATCGGAGCTAGAACGGATCTTACGCCAGCGATCGTGCGGCCAGAACCATTGGGCCGGGTGGCGGCGGATATGTTCTTCCATCAGACGATTTAAGCGTTTTGTGTATTCGGCGATGATGATCTGGCTGGCGCCGGTTTTTGGAACCAGGATTGGTTCTTCAATAACGATGTGATGATGCAGAGGACGTTCCCGATAGGTGAAGGCCGGGATAATCGGACTGCCGCTGAGCCGGGCGAGAATCGCCGGAGAAGGAATGGTCGGGACCTGATGCCCAAAAAAAGGAGACCAGATGCGAAAACGGCGGCGCACCCTCTGGTCCACCAGCAGGGCGATGATTTTCCCTTTCTTGAGAGTTCTTACCAGAGTGCTGGCGCTGCCACTCTTATTCAGGGGTAAAAACCCGATTTCCCTGCGGGTATGTTCAATTATTGTATAAAGGCTGGGACTGTTTTTAAGTGGTTTGCCCACGGTGGCAATGGGTTCACGCAGATATTTCGAAAGTCCGCCGGCCAGCTCCCAGTTGCCAAGATGGGCGGAAATGATGATGGCGCCCCGGCCTTCCTGCTCGGCCCGCAGGAGATGTTCTAAGCCGTTGATTTTTAGATTATGCAAAAAACGTCGGCGATTGGCGCTTTTTTGCAGCAGGAAGAATTCGCAGAGGTTAAATCCCAGATGTTCAAGGATTTTCGCGCGCAGCTTCTTGCTTTCAGGGCTGTCCGGAGTTAAACCCAGAGCCAGCTCCAGATTCTTTTTGATGATTCGGTGGTGGTTGCGGTCAAGACTTATCCAGAGGTGGATCAAGCGGACACCGAGTCGGTAAGCGTCGTCTGTTGGCAGCAGGTTGAACAGGCGACTCGCGCTGCGGAACGCATGAACTATGGCTTGATCATTCCAGGTGCCCAGGATGTCAGAGCCTGTTTTTTTGAGCATGGCAAAGCCTTTTATCGCGTCCGAGTGGATAATTGATGGATTATCCAGTTTACAGCTTCTGCAAGATCGGAGCAAATGAGGTCGGGAATGATGGCCGTCGTCCTGATCTTTTCAGCCTCTTTCACCCCGTGACCGGTTTTTACCAGAATTCCTGCAGCGTTAACCCGTCGGGCCAGCTCCACGTCGCTTAATTTGTCCCCGACGACAAAAGAGGCGGCCAGATCGAGTTGGTGACGACCGGCGGCTTGTCTGAGAAGGCCGGGCTCCGGTTTGCGACAGGTGCAGTCTTTTTTATAAGGTGGCCGGCCATGTTCGGGATGGTGTGGACAAAAGAAAAAATTATCCAGATGAGCCCCATAGCTTTCCAGCATTTTCTGTATTCTGACATGGCAGGCAAGGACAAAACTTTCACTGAACTTGCTGCGGGCAACCCCGGATTGATTGGAAACCAGGATGACCGGAATCCGGTGCCGGTTGAGCCGGGCGATAGCTGCCGCCGTTTCAGGGAGCAGCTCGACATCTTCGAGACGGTCTAAATAGTTTACCTCACGGATGATGGTTCCATCCCGATCAAGAAAAACCGCCGCCTGGCGCTTGCGAACCGGAGCTTGTAAATCCCGGGTCAAGGTCTCGCCTCCGGCAGAGATGCTTCAGGGTTGATAAAATCTGCGAATAAAGCAAGAAAATCTTTTTCCCGATCAGGTATCAGCGCGATTTCGGCAACCCAGAGTTGTGCCTCGGCCTTTTGGGCTCGGGCCAGACGGACGAGCTTGACCGCGTCCTTGGCGGTGGTCAGTAAGGGGCGGTCGCGGCAGAGTTGGCGCAGTTCCCTCAGGTCTCCGGCGCGGTAGTCGTGATGGTCGGCAAAGCTTCTGGTTTCTTCCACGGCAAGTCCATGGGTGCGTAACTGAGCAAAAAAATAATCGTTGTTGGCCAGTCCGGAACAGGCGCAAAACGGACCCAGCGCTTGCATCTCCGACAAGCTGCGGCGGTGGCCGTCCCCAGCCGTGAAATGTGTAAAACGATAAGCGGCGGAAAAAATCCGGCGGGCGGAAATATAATTGCAGACCTCAGCGGCTTCCTTATAAAAGTAGCGCCGGCGTTGATCAAACTTGTTAAAAACAACTGCGTCGGCCCGACTCAGAGCCCGTAGAGTTTCTCGCAGGGGGCCAGTGGGGAGCAACCGTCGGTTGCCGAAAAGCTTCTGGCTGTCAATCATCAGCAGGTTAAAGTTGCGGCGCAGGCGTCGATGTTGAAAACCATCATCCAGCAAAATTAAATCGGGCGACAGTTCCTTGCCGGCCCGGCGCGCGCCGCGCACCCGGTTGCCGTCAAGAACCAAGGGGATTGAGGGCAGCTGTTGTCTCAACATCAGAGCTTCGTCGCCCAGTTCTGCGGCAAGTTCGGGGGTGATCTTAGTCGCGGCGGTTACAAGTAGTGGCCGCCGAGCAGCTTTACGGCCGTAGCCACGCGACAAAATGGCGATGTTCAGGCCTTGAGCCTGAAAATAATCTGCCAGGTAAGCCGTCATCGGAGTTTTGCCGGTTCCCCCGGTGCTCAGGTTGCCGACACAGATTACCGGAATAGCAACTGCCTGGCTGAGAGCGGGGATCAGGTCATACAAGAGGTTGCGTCCGGTCATGAGGCTTCGATAGATCAGAGTCGGGATCCCAGGATATAGAGGACTGAAAATTTTCAGTGTCAACTCCCGGCCGCGCTTATTCCGACAGTCCGATTGCCGTTGGGTCAAGGTAGCCTTCAAGACAGAGGTCGTCATCGAAATGCTTAATCGTAATATTCCTGATCGGCAGGGCCTGGTCAATCCTCTCGATGCCTGTGCCGCTGATCATGCCCAGGCTGCCGCGTCCACCAATCAGGATCGGGGCATAAAAAAAACAAATTTTATCGACGATTCGGCAGTCAACCGCTGAACCATTGATTTCCGAACCTCCCTCGATCAGGACCGAAATAATCTTCCGGGAGGCGATTTCCCGCATCAGAGCCCGCAGGTCTATTTGACCCAGCTCGTTAGTTGGCAGGCAGATAATCTCCTTGACCAGCTGGAGGTAAGGGTTGAGTTTTGTCTGGTCGTGGCGCTGCGTGGTCGCCAGTAAAACCCGGTCTTTGCCGTCCTCACCGAAAATCAGCGAATGCAAAGGCGTGCGCAGCATGGAGTCCACGACAATCCGGTAAGGGTGACGGGTTTCCTGCCCCGGACAGCGGGCCGTGAGCCTGGGATTGTCTTTGATCAGGGTGCCGATACCGACCAGGATGGCATCATGCGCAAAACGTAGTTGGTGCGCATAAAGCCGCGATTTCTCGTTGCTGATCCATTGTGAATGGCCGCTTCGGGTGGCGATGCGGCCGTCAAGACTGGCCGCGCTCTTGAGCGTGACAAATGGCAATCCGGTAGTGATATATTTATTCCAGGCTTCATTCAGATGGTGGCATTCGTTTTTTAAGAGACCATTTTCGGTCCGGATACCGGCTCGTTTAAGTTTGTCGGCGCCGTGGCCGTCGACTCGGGGATTGGGATCCTCGCAGCCAAAGACCACACGCCTGATTCCAGCTTGAATAATGGCCTCGGTGCAGGGTGGCGTTTTACCGTGATGGTTGCAGGGCTCCAGGGTGACGTAGAGGGTGGCTTCACGGGCCTTTTCCCCCGCTTCGCGGAGGGCGAAAATTTCCGCGTGTGCTTCTCCCGCCTTGGGGTGGAAACCCCGACCGACAATCTTTCCGTCATTGACGATAATCGCCCCGACCATGGGATTGGGAGAGGCTGATCCCAGTCCTTTGCGGGCCAGGTCGAGGGCTATTTGCATGAATTCAGTATCGGCACTAGAAAAACCATTCATTTTTCGATTCCTTGTTTTTTAGCTCCCAAGTCCCGGGGTCCTTGTTCTCTGACGAAGCTCAGACGGGAGTTGAGGGCGCGAACGTCAAGTTTAAGCTTCAGCCTGTGGGCAAAAATCCTGACCGGTTCGGCTTAATCCGGTTTTTCGCAAGCGGAGTCGTTTTTGAGCAGGCCCTGAAGCTCCTGCATGAATTCTTTGATGTCTTTAAACTGGCGATATACTGAAGCAAAACGGATATAGGCGACATCATCAATTTTTTTCAAGGAGGCCATGATATGTTCGCCGATAAAAGTCGCAGCGATCTCTTTTTCTCCATGCTCTCGAAGCTTCAGTTCGAGATCGTTGACCACGGCATCAATCTGCTCCTGACTGACAGGTCTTTTTTCACAGGCCTTGCGAATGCCGTTTTCGACTTTATTGCGATCATAGTTTTCCCGGCTCTGATCATTTTTAATGACCAGCGGCAGGTTGATCTCAATCCTTTCAAAGGTGGTGAAACGTTTGTTGCAGGAGAGGCACTCCCGCCGGCGGCGGATGGCGCTTTGGTCTTTGGCGATACGCGAGTCGATAACTTTATCTTCGGTAAAGCCGCAGAAAGGGCATTTCATAAGAGGTCTCGGCAGATGGCCGTGGTCAGGACGTTTTCCCCGGGCTTATAACAACCACCTTGAGGCCGGCTTCATCAAGCATTTCGGCAGCCATAGCGTCGGGATAGGCGTCACGGATGATTATTTTTTTCAGGCCGGCATTGATAATCATTTTAGCGCAGATGATACAGGGTTGGTTGGTGCAGTAAAGTTCTCCGGATTCGATGGATACGCCGTGATGCGCCGCCTGAATAATAGCATTCTGTTCCGCGTGCAGACCCCGGCAAAGTTCATGGCGCTGACCTGAGGGGATTTGGAGCTGATCGCGCAGACAGCCTCTTTCCAGGCAGTGGCGAATGCCGCTCGGGGTGCCGTTGTAGCCAGTGGTCAGAATCCGGTTATCTTTAACTATCAGGGCCCCAACCTGACGACGGATACAGGTTGAACGTCTGGAAATCAACTGGGCGATGTCCATAAAATAGGTCTGCCAGTCGGGTCTTTGCAGGTTTTGAACCGGCATCACATTTCCTGATATCACTTGAGAATGCGCCTGGCTTTCAATCAGGCCAGGTACAATTAAAAGCAGCTGGGGTGAATTTGTTGCATGCCGTTAAAGCAGATGGCTGTAAACCGGAAAACGAGCGCAAAGTGAACGGATCGTTGCCCGGGTTTGTCTTATGATCTCCTGATTCTCCGGTTGCAGCAGGACATCGCTCAGGCAGTCGGCGACAATCTCCATCTCGGGTTCGCGCATGCCCCGGGTCGACGCGATCGGGGTTCCGATGCGGATCCCACTGGGGTCTGCCGGAGTTCGCTGGTCAAAGGGAATGCCGTTTTTATTGAGGGTGATTCCGGCCGCATCGAGAGCGGCTTCGGCCTTTTTGCCTTTGATCGTCAAGGCACTGAGATCGATCAGGAAGAGATGATTGTCGGTGCCGCCGGAGACAATTCTGAAACCTTTTTCCTGCAGCCGTCGGGCCAGACAGGCGGCATTGATCACTGTTTGTCTCTGGACGGTTCTGAACTCCTCGCTCAGGGCTTCCTTGAAGGCCACGGCCTTGCCCGCGATGGTGTGCATCAAGGGGCCGCCCTGCAGTCCGGGAAAGATGGTTTTGTCAAGTGCCGCCGCATACTCACGGCGGCAAAGAATCATTCCTCCCCGAGGGCCCCGCAGGGTTTTATGGGTGGTGGTGGTGACAAAATCAGCATAGGGTACCGGTGAGGGATGGACTCCAGCCACCACCAGACCGGCGATATGGGCGATGTCAACCATCAGCAGGGCGCCGACCTTGTCGGCGATGGCCCGAAAACGGGCAAAATCTAGAATCCGGGAGTAGGAGCTGGCTCCGGCAACGATCATGCGGGGTTTTTCTCGAAGGGCGATCTTTTCTATTTCGTTGTAATCAAGTTGTTCCGTTTCCCGATCGACTCCATAATAAACCGAACGATAAAGCTGGCCTGAGAAGCTGACCGTCGCTCCGTGGGTAAGATGTCCGCCATGTCCTAAGTTCATTCCCAGGATGGTTTCTCCTGGTTTCAGGGCGCTTAAATAGACCGCCATGTTGGCGCCTGAACCGGAGAGGGGCTGGACATTGGCATGGTCGGCGCCAAACAGAGCCAGGGCTCGGTCAATCGCCAGCTGTTCAACCTGGTCGACAAATTGGCAGCCACCGTAATAGCGTCTGCCGGGATAGCCTTCGGCATATTTGTTGGTCAGAACACTGCCTTGAGCTTCGAGTACTGCCTGACTGACGCAGTTTTCCGAAGCAATCATGATCAGCTTGCTTTCTTCGCGCTCGGTTTCCTGACGGATGAGTGCATTGATTTCCGCATCTACTTCAAATAAAGAGGCCGCAATCTGCCGGTTTGAGTTACGGTTGGGCTGCTCGATTTTATCCAGTCGGTGCTGGTGGCGGCCGCCCTCGTATTCGCTTTGCAGCCAGATCTGAACCAGTTCCAGGGCGGTGGCCGGCTCAAGTACGCGACCGCCCAGAACCAGAACGTTGGCATTGTTGTGTTCCTTGGCCATGCGCGCGGTAAAGGGGTCATGGACCAGGGCGGCCCGTATGTGGCGCTTGCGGTTGGCCGTCATCGACATTCCGATGCCGGTGCCGCAGATCAGGATTCCCCGGGCTTTGGGGTCGGCCGCCACCTCGGTGACCAGCTTCCAGGCATAGTCGGGATAGTCGACCGCAGCCTCGGAGCTAGTGCCGAGATCGATTAGTTGATGGTGGTTTGCCAGTTTATCTTTGATCAATTCTTTGAGCTGGTATCCGCCATGATCACTGGCTATAAATAGTTTAAAAGGTTCAATCTGCGGCATGGTATTTCTCTTTCAAAAAACTTGAGGCTTGGTGGCTTGGTGAAAAGCTTCACGGTGCCCTGAATGAAGGTCTATAAGTTACGGAAGGGCAGGATTATTTCTTTGCAAATCCAGCTTCCTGCCCGGAGAAAGTTAATTTATTACATTCCAGCGCCCAACGTGTAAAGGACTAAGTTCAGTAGGCCGAAAAAACCAGCGTGGCATTTGTTCCGCCAAAACCGAATGAGTTGCTGATAGCATTTTTTACCGGAGCGCTGATCGCTTGATTGGGGACGTAATTCAGGTCACAGTCGGGGTCCGGGTTGTCCAGATTTATGGTCGGCGGTACTTTGCCGTGCTTGATGGTCAGGGTGGTAAACACTGCTTCCACGGCTCCGGTGCCGCCGAGCATGTGGCCGGTCATTGATTTGTTGGAACTGATTAGAAGTTTACTCGCGTGTTCCCCAAAAACTTTTTTGATAGCCTGGGTTTCATACAGGTCGTTAAAATAAGTTGAGGTGCCGTGAGCGTTGATGTAGTCAATTGCCGTGGGTTCAAGAGCGGCATCCCGCAAGGCGGCCTCCATGGAGGACGCCGCGCCGACCCCCTCAGGTGCCGGGGACGCAATATGGTAAGCATCGCAGGATGAACCGTAGCCGGTCAGCTCAGCCAGAATCGAAGCTCCGCGACGCAACGCGAATTCGAGCTCTTCAAGAACCACGATGCCGGCCCCTTCGGCGGGAACGAAGCCATCGCGGTCCCGATCAAAGGGACGCGAGGCTCGCGTCGGCTCGTCATTGCGGGTCGACAGGGCCTTCATGGCATTAAAACCCGAGATACAGAGTGGGGTGATGGCGGATTCCGTACCCCCGCAGATCATGACATCGCTGTCATTGCGTTGAATGACTTTCATGCCTTCGCCGATCGAATGAGTGCCGGTAGCGCAGGCGGTCACCACGGAAAGATTGGGACCTTTGGCCTGATAGCGAATAGCAATATTGCCGGGAGCCAGGTTGGCGATCATCATCGGGATAAAAAACGGTGAAATACGCCGAGGTCCTTTTTCGAGTAGAACCTTATGGTAATACTCAAGAGAGGGCAGCCCTCCCAGGCCGGCGCCGACGGCAACCCCGAAACGAGGACTCAGGGATGGAGTGACTTCAAGCCTGGCCATGCTCATTGCCATATCGGCGGCCGCCATGGCGAAATGGATGAAGGCATCCATCTTTTTTGCTTCTTTGCTGTCAATGAAATCCGTGACTTCAAAGTCAGTCACCTGCCCGGCAATGCGGGTGGCGAATTTCTCCGCATCGAAATATCTGATTGGGCTGATGCCTGACTCTCCTGCCAGCAGACGCTGCCAGTTTTTCTCAACTCCGGTTCCCAGAGGGGTCACCAGGCCGACCCCGGTTATGACGACTCTGCGTTTCACTTTCTAACCTCAATCTCCAAAGGTTGCTGGTTAATCTCCTGCCGGGCCGATTTATAGGGCACGGGTGGGAAAGAACGGACCTTTTTTCAGATATACTTTTTGTCGTGGCGGGCCAATATCGTCACCGCAATTTTTTTAAGTGGTACTTTCTATAGGCTCTTAGTCTAATTGTAAAGAAAAAAACGCCTCCCTGAGATCAGTGGAGGCGTTTCACGGGCACCTTTCGGCGCAACCAGAGGTAAGGGGTTGGTTATCAGCTGGTGTGTTGTTTGACAAAATCAATGGCGTTCTGAACGGTTCTGATTTTCTCGGCTTCTTCATCAGAAATTTCAATGCCATACTCTTCTTCGAAAGCCATCACCAACTCAACCGTATCCAGGGAGTCGGCCCCCAGATCATCAATAAAGGAAGCATCGTTATTGATTTCATTGGCGTCTTTGAGCCCCAGCTTTTCGGCGATAATTTCTTTAATTTTTAGTTCGATGGACATGTCGGATTCTCCTTTTTGACATTTATGATCGGCTGGACAGTCTTGTTCTGTCAGCCTCAGGCGTTGAAAGTCGAAACATTTTTTTTCAAAATTGAGTTATCTTTTCCGGAGCTGATCCGGTTTAAGCCATGAGCATGCCCCCGTCGACCTGCAGAACCTGGCCGGTTATATAGTCCGCCAGAGGCGAGAGCAGAAAAAGAGCGGCGTTACCGATATCCATGACGGTGCCCAGGCGGCCAGCGGGGATCAGGGCGCTGATATTCTCGCGAGCCTGCGGGGCGAGGGCGTCGGTCATTTCAGTCTGAATATAGCCCGGAGCGATGATGTTGCTGGTAATGTTTCTGGAGGCCAATTCCCGGGCTAGACTTCGGCCGAAGCCAATGATTCCGGCCTTGGCGGCGGCATAATTGGCTTGGCCGCTGTTCCCCATTAAACCGATTACGGAAGATATAAAGAGAATGCGACCGTAACGGTTTTTGAGCATGCTGCGGGAGACCGCCTTGCAGCAATTAAAACAGCCCTTGAGGTTAACGGCCATGACTTCATCCCAGTCACTTTCTTTCATGCGCATCAGCAGATTGTCGCGAGTGATGCCGGCATTATTGATCAGGAAATCAATCTTGCCGCTGGTTTGCAGGATATCGGCAACCATTTTGTTGCAGTCATGCGACTGGGCGACATTGGCTTCATGGAAGATCGCCTTGCCGGATCCGGACAGCGCGCGGTTGAGTTGTTCGGCGGTTGTGTTGCCCGATTCGGGATTGGTGCCGCAGAAATGAACTATCGCCCCCTGCTGGGCCAACCTTTCCGTCAGTTCCCGGCCGATGCCGCGACTGCCCCCGGTTACCAGGGCGACTTTGTCAGTGAAATGAAAAGGATCGGTCTGGATCATTGGGCATAGCTTTCAGCTACCCGTTCAAGATCTTGCGGGCAGCCCACATTAAAAGGTTGTACGTTGCGGTTAATCCGTCGCAGCAGCCCTGAGAGGACTCGCCCGGGACCGATCTCGATCATCTGGCTGACCCCCTGGCGGACCGCCAGCTGCATGGATTCCTCCCAGCGAACCGCGCTGCTGACCTGCTGAATCAACAGGTCACGGACCGTGCCGGCATGATAGTTGGTTTCGGCGTCGACATTTGAAATGATGGGAATTTCCGGTTCGCTGACCTTGACGTCGGCGAAATGTTCAGCCAGCTTTTCAGCCGCCGGCCGCATCAGGGAACAATGAAAGGGGGCGCTGACCGGCAATTTGACCACGCGGCTGGCCCCAGCCTGCTGAGCTTGCTCGCCAGCCGTGGAAATGGCCTGAGTATGGCCGGAGATGACAATCTGACCGGGGCAGTTAAAATTAGCCGGTTCGACAATCAAACGGTTTTTACGACAGCTGGCGCGATTACAGATATCGACAACCTGCTGATTCGGCATGCCCATGATCGCCGCCATCGTTCCGAGTCCGGCGGGGACTGCGTTCTGCATGAATTTTCCCCGGGCTCGAACTATGCGCACGGCGTCGAAAAATGAGATGGCCTTGGCCGCGACCAGGGCCGAATATTCTCCCAGACTGTGGCCCGCAGTCAAGACCGGCTCAATGTTGAGATTACGTTTAAGTACGCGGTAGGCGGCCACACTGACGGTCAAAATGGCGGGTTGCGTATTGGCGGTCTGGTTGAGCTCTTCCGGTGATCCGGAAAAACAGAGTCGGCTCAAATCTTCCCCTAAGGCTTCACTGGCTTCGGCAAAGGTTTCGCGAGCTTCAGAGAAACAGTCATAGAGCTCTTTCCCCATGCCAATGTGCTGTGAGCCTTGGCCGGGGAAAATAAAGGCACTTTTTGCTTGGCTGCTCACCGTAAATCTCCTCTGGAAAATTACTGCAGATCTATTTTGAAATTCAGCCGGCAGTTACGCTTTCCCGCGCCGCTACGTGGCCGGCCGGCCGCCGTCGTGTCTTTTGGGGAAATATTTTTGCGGCCCGGTCGCGAAAACCAGTTATTTGAACTCGCTTAAGTAGGTCTGCAGATGATGACTGAATAGTACCGTTTACTATAGAAGTTTTGCCTGATCAATGTCAATGAAAACAAAATAAATTAATCAATTCTGGTATGTGGCGCTCTTCGATTCAGGAGGGACGGCGCTTGTGTAAGTTGGTTAGGAACCTGTGACTCAGCCTTCGAGGTTGTCGCCCGCATCTGTATCCGCGTCCTTGGTGATGATGATGCGTTCCTTGATTTGTTTCCAAAGTTTTTTCTTCGGCAGCAAGCTCTGAATTTCATGGTTTTTGTCTAATTCGTTAAGGAGATAGTCGTTAACCCTCTGCTCGGAGAATTCTGCGCATAAGCGAATACCGTTTTTTAGAGCCTTGCGGCAGGAAGAGCCGTGGGCGATAAAACAGTTGCCGTTGATTCCCAGCAGGGGCGCCCCTCCGTACTCGGCATAATCAACTCTTTGTTTTAGGCGACGCAGCCCCTGCCGGCAGATCCACGCGCCGAGCTTGCGAATCGGACTGGCGCTCAGCTCTTCCCGGAGAATGGTGGTCACGGCCAAGGCCAGGCCTTCAGCGGTTTTCAAAACAATATTGCCGACAAAACCGTCGCAAACGATCACATCAACCTCGCCGGTGAAGATGTCGCGTCCTTCCACGGCTCCTAGATAGTTGAGCGGACTGTTTTTCAGCAGCTCATGGGTTGCGCGCGTCAGTTCGTTGCCCTTGCCTTCCTCCTCGCCGTTGCTAAGCAGTCCGATTCTCGGATGGTTGCGATCCAGAACTCTCTGGGCGTAGACACTGCCCATGATGGCGAATTGAGCCAGATGCAGGGGGCTGCAGTCTACATTGCCGCCGACATCGAGGATGGTAACCGGGTCTTTAAGCGTGGGCAGGCAGGTGACAATGGCAGGCCGATCAATTCCCTTTAATTTCTTCAGGATGACCATGGCCGTGGCCATGACCGCTCCGGAGTTGCCGGCAGAGAGAAAACCCTGGGCCCGACCGTCGCGTACCAGCCTGAGGCCGACCGCAATCGAAGATTTCCGCCGGCGCATAGCTTTGCCCGGGGATTCATCCATGGCAACAACTTCCGTCGCCGGCTGGATGAATATCGGGAGGTTGCTGATGTTGTGCTTTTCGAGTTCTTTCTCTACGGTGTCCTGAATGCCGACGAGAACAATCTGCAGATTTAACTCCCTGGCTGCGTCAACGGCCCCGGCGACGATTTCCTGCGGGGCTCGATCTCCGCCCATGGCGTCAACAGCTATTTTCATCTGGGAACGCCGGCCATCAATCACAAAAAGGGAGAAGGTTATCAGTCGACATCAATAATTTTTTCGCCCTTGTAGGTGCCGCAGGTTGCACATACCCGGTGCTGTACGGTAATCGCCTGGCAGTTCGGACAGCTGCCGGCTTGCGGAACGGTTAAAGCCAGGTGCGACCGGCGTTGTCTCTTTTTGGTTTTGGAAGTTCTTCTTTTGGGGACAGCCATGGTTGTTTTCTCCCGTTAATCCTTTAAGGAAAGTATGAAGCTCTCGTTGTGAATACAAAAAGGCAAGTATTCTATATCTATGCTGTACGGTTGTCAAGATTAAAAATTGCCGGCGTTATTTGTCGGCATGCTTTGATTTTAGTCGCCACTAAATTTTTCTGTCTGGTCCAGTATGGCGCCGTGATCCTCCATCAGGCTGCGGTCATCGGTCATGATGTAATCCAGGGTCGCGCGGACTCTGATTCCGGCTTTGCCGATAAAAATCCTGGCTACCTTGTATTTGCGCTCGGAGACCAGGGCGCAACGGCAGAGCAGGTAGGCATTTATCACAGCGGTTGCCATGTTAACCAGTCGGCTTGCGTGAAATTCCTGAACCGCGCCGCCGCCTTTCTCCTTGATGTAGGAGATCGCCATTTCCAGATGAGAGCGCATCTTTTTAATCGTGGTGAAAAGATCGCCAAGCTTTTCAAAAGCATTATTTTCTTCGTATTCACCCAAGCGTTCCGAGACTACTCCGGCGATAATGCCCCCTGCCGCCGCGACGACCTGGAGTTGGGTTGTACCTTCGTAAATATTGGTAATGCGGGCGTCTCGATAATGGCGCTCGACATCAAATTCTTTGGTGAAACCAACCCCGCCATGAATCTGGATGGCGTCATAGCATACTTTATTGGCCATCTCCGCGGCACAACTTTTGGCCAGTGGAGTGAACAACGCGGCGAAGCGAGCGTATCGTTTGCCGTCGTCCTTAAGGTCAGCTTCGCGTTCCGGATGTTTTTCGATTCTTTCCTCAATCCCTTCTTTGATGTCAACGATAACTGAGGTTTCGTAGACCAGGGCGCGGGCTGCCTCGAGGTTGATCTTCATGTCGGTCAGCATTTCGTAAATGGCGGCGAAATCCCTGACGGGCTGTTTGAACTGAATGCGATCGTTGGCGTAACGATAAGCTTTGCGGTAGGCGGCTTCGGCAATGCCGAGAGATTGCGCGGCGACGGCCAGGCGGGCGCCGTTCATCAGGTAAATCGTATATTTCACCAGGCCCAGTTTGCGTTTGCCGAGAAGTTCGGCCCGGGCGTTGTTGAACTGGAGTTCGCAGGTGGGTGAACCGGTGATTCCGAGTTTGTGTTCGATGCGGCGGATTTTCATGGAATCATCGCGTTCGTAAATGAACAGGGAGAGACCGCGGCCGCTACTGGAATTCTCTTCCGAGCGGGCCATGACCAACGAAAGCTGCCCACAGCCATTGGTGATAAAGCGTTTGACGCCATTCAGGCGCCAGATGCCGTCGTCATCCTGATGGGCCCGAAGCATGGCTGATTGCAGGTCGGAGCCGGAATCGGGTTCGGTCAGGGCCATCGAGCCCATAATCTCGCCGCTGGCGAAGCGGGGCAGGTAGCGTTGTTTCTGCTCCTCTGAACCAAATCGGCGGATCGTGTCGCTTAAGCCCTGCAGTCCGAAAACCAGCATCAGGGAAGCGTCGGCCCGGGAGATAATTTCGATCGCGGCGGAAAAAATGGTGATCGGCATGTTGATGCCGCCATAGCGGCGCGGGGAGGTGAAACCGGCGAGGTCGGCCTGATTGATGCGGGCCACGGCTTCCCGAATTCCTTTGGGATAGATCACTTCTCCATCAATGAAACGGGCCCCTTCCTCGTCAACTTCGCGAGCTCTGGGGTCGGCGAAATCACCTGCTATTTCGCCGACTATTTCAAGCACCCGATTGTAATTTTCACGGGCATCCGTCTGGTCTTTGGGAGCGTAAGGAAAGTCGGCCCGTTCACTGAAGCTGTCTTCTTTAAGGTCGATGACCCGGCTTAAATCCAGACTGCGCAGATGGAAAAGAATGTCGTCGTTGTCACGATAAAAATTGGCCATAACCAATACTCCTATACCTTTTCTTTGTAAGCTTTGATCATTTTTGCCAGCACATCCTTGACATCGCCCACAATGGCGTAATGCGCGAGGGCAAAAATAGGAGCCTGTGGGTCCTTGTTGATCGCGATAATCCGTTTAGCTTCGGACATGCCGGCGCGATGCTGAATCTGACCCGAAATTCCGCAGGCAATATAAAGGTTGGGGCGTACCGTGATGCCGGTCTGGCCGACCTGATGATCCTTGTCGAGAATGCCGGCATCAACCACCGGGCGGGAGCAGCCGAGTTCTCCCCCCAGGGACCGGGCCAATTCGCCAGCCAGTCTGATCGATTCCGGGTCGCAGGCGCCCATGCCCGCTGAAACGATGATCTGGGCGGCCTTGAGATTGACCTTTTTCACCTTGTGAACCACGTCGATGACTTCGGTGAGAAAATCATCGTCCGCCAGGATGCAGGGTTCTCTGGTGATCTCAATCTGTAATTGAGGATCGGGCCGGCCGATTTTCATGACCCCTTCACGTACGGTCGCCATACTGGGGAATGAATCCGGTGAGACAATCGTGGCGACGATATTGCCCCCAAAGGCCGGCCGGATCTGCAGCAGGGTCTGGGGAAAAACCTGGTCTTTGATCTGGTGCTCACCGATGTTAAGGTCGGTGCAGTCGGCGGTCAGGCCGCATCTGAGAGCGGAAGCAACCCTCGGAGCTAGGTCGCGACCCATGGTTGTGGCACCGAAAAGCACGACTCCTGGTTTGTGAGTCTGGATTGTTCTGATCACGCTTTTGGCGTAAGGCACCGAGGTAAAATGAGCCAGGCGGGGATCGTCGATGTAGTAGACTTCTTTGCAGCCGTAGGGGCCCAGTTCGCGCAAGCTCTGTTCGATGTTGTGCCCCAGGGCCACGGCTTCGACCCGGCCGCCGAGATCCTGGGCCAGGGTGCCGGCCGCGCTGATCAGTTCGAGGCTGACGTCGGCAATCGCGCCGGAGCGTGATTCAATGAAAACCATAACATTTTTTCTGCTGTCCATGCCTGATTAACTCCTTGGTTTCATAGAGTTTTTATCTTGGCGCGCGAGAGCTTGCCAAGATGGTCGCGGCCGTCATTTTTCAGGGGACCTTGATTCTGTTTGCTCAAGGGCTGGTTATCCGATGATATTATCCCGGCTGAGTTCCAGAATCAGCTCTCTGACGCCGGCATCGCTGTTGTTGATCTGTCGGCTTTCGCCGGCGGTCAGTACGACATTCTGAATCTTCTTAACTTTGGTCGGAGAGCCGGAAAGGCCGCATTGCAGCGGATCGGCGCCGATGGTTTCAACGTTCCATTCCTTGATGTGGCTCAGAATCGCGCCGCTCTCGGCGCTCAGATAACTTTCATCGTAAGAGGTGCTGCAGATCTCCTTACCGATGTTTTTATAGGCCATGACTTTTTTGGCATTGGCGGTCCGGGGTTGATTTGCGGTTCCGGTGATGGTGAGCAGTACCGGGAGCTTGCTTTTGACAATCTCAAATCCGTCTTCAACCTCCCGGGTAACGGTGATTGACTGTAGGTCGACGGTTTTGACCTCCGCGACGCAGGTAAGCTGATTCAGGTTCAGCTTTTCGGCGATCTGGGGGCCGACCTGGGCCGTGTCGCCATCAATGGCCTGTCGGCCGCAAAGGATCAGATCGTAGCGGCCGATAGTTTCGATGGCACACTTCAGGGCGTAGGAGGTGGCCAGAGTGTCGGCGCCGGCAAATCTCCGATCGGAGATCAGGATGACATCGTCAGCTCCCCGGTAAAGACATTCCTTGAGAACCTCAACTGCATTGGGTGGCCCCATGGTTAGGCAGGTGACGGAACCACCGGTTGATTCCCTGATTTTCAGGGCTTCTTCCAGGGCGTTGAGATCTTCCGGATTGAAAATTGTCGGTAAGGCTCCGCGATTGACGGTGCCGTCCTCTTTCATGGCGCTGCCCGAGACATTGTGGGTGTCGGGTACCTGCTTGACCGTAACAATAATTTTTAGACCCATACTTTTTCACCTCTTACGTTTTTTGCGCGTGTCGGGTTGCGGTTTTCAAATGCGGTTCGAAGCCCGGTCGGCGTCGCCAGTCATTTCTATTCTATTCCGAAGATGGCTTGCGGTTGTTTCGGGAGTCAGGGCTTTCCGGCTGCTGCGGCGGCGACGTAAGGAACTTTGGCCTGAAGAAGCAAAGCCGCGAGCTGACTATAAAAACTACCCCAGAGGCTAGATCGAACGAGCCTCTTAGCAAAAATAGACGGGGAATACAAGCGAAAGGTTGACTTGTATGATCAGGGGATGGCGGTCCCGAAAGGAGCGAACGGCCTTTGACTGCGAAGCGGTTGCAGTGGTGTTTTGAGCCCCTTGGGGTGGCCGGCAGTTGGTGGCGACGAGTCTATAGCGTAGTGTAAATATTTGAATATAAAGATGTTGTAGTGAAAAAAAATTCACAACAAGATTAAGATCAGACTAATTTTAGTGATTGACAGAAGGTATAAAATAATTTAATACAATCGGTGCGGCCGATGACGAAGCGGAAGCTTTTGCAATGATATTCAGCTGTGTGACGCCTGTCTGAGATGTATTTGTCATGCATTTATAATGTATGGTTCGCAGCGGCTGGTCGAGAAAAAATAAAATGTATTCCAGTTAATTTTATTCTGAAAGGAGGTGACGGGTCCTGCTGTATGCTGCCGAAGATTTCCGGGAGGGAAATCGGTTTCGGACAGGCCTGTTTCGCGAAGCGGGCGGGAATTTTTTTTCTAACGAAGGAGGAAGAGAGAGGTTATGAACATGAGAAAGCATTGGATTCTGCTGGGTGCAGGACTGCTGATGGCCTTGGTCATGAGCTTTGCCGCCTGTACTACTTTGAGTAATCAAAGAGCCAGCGTTCTCAAACTGCCGGTGCCCGTTGACGGGGCGCAGTTTGCCGGTAGCGAGTCTTGTGCTGACTGCCATGATCAACTGGCGGCAGCTTTCAGCGGCTCGATCCATGATCGAATTCTGGCGAAAGAGACGGCAATCGGCATGAAGGGTTGTGAAACCTGTCATGGCCCGGCCAGTCTGCACACTGAATCCGAAGATCCGGGCCAGATTATTTCTTTTAAGGAGCTGGAGCCTGGAACGGCGTCTGCGGTTTGTTTGCGCTGCCACAGCGATGGCGCTCATTTTGACTGGGCCGGTACGGCGCATCCGATGAACGATGTTGGTTGTCTCAGCTGTCATAAGATTCATGCTCCCGCCGTGGCCGAGAATCTGCTTGAAAAAGCCGAACCCGAACTCTGCTATGAATGTCATGCCCTGGAGCGGGCAAAAATGTACTATCCTTCCCACCATCCGGTCAAGGAGGGCAAGATGGTCTGCAGCGACTGCCATGCCAATCACGGTTCGATGGTCAAGAATCTGAAGACCGATGAGCGGCTCAACGATCTTTGCCTCAATTGCCATGCCCGTTATCAGGGACCCTTTGTTTTTGAGCATTCCCCGGTTTCCGATGACTGTACCATCTGTCATGATCCGCATGGCACGGTTTCCAATAATCTCAAGAAAGCCAATGAACCTTATCTTTGCCTGCAGTGTCATGAGCCGCATTTCCACGCCGGTCGGACCTCGAGTCCGTCGGGTATGATTACTGACTGGATGGGCAATCCGGTGGATGCGGATGCGACCTTCAATGGCAATAAGAATCTCTGGGCCCAGGCTTACGCGACCAAATGTACGCAGTGTCATTCCCAGGTTCACGGTAGTGATCTGCCATCCCAGACAGTTCCCGGACAAGGTCGGGCTTTAACCAGATAATATGACGGAAGGAGAGATCATGAAACGTTTTGCACAATGCACGATTCTGGCCCTCTGCCTGGCGCTGGTACCGGTTCTCTCGTGGGCGGGACAGACTACGGGCAGCGTCGGGATCGGGATTCAGGGGGTTGATATCGACGACTCGCGGGAAGGTGCGGCCGAGTACCTGACGGCGGATCAGGGCGGCAATGCCACCTTCGAGATGTCGATTAACGGCAATCAGAGCGGTATCAAGTACGATTTCGGAATCAACTATCTGCATGAGGATGATCTCGGCGGACGGGTGGATCTCGATTTGAAGCGCTATTTCCGCACCAAGAACAGCTACCAGAAGTTTATTCACTGGCTCGAAAACGATGACATGGTCAACTACAATGTCGACCCGGATTTTACCTTTCCGACCGGGATGTCGCTGACTCAGCCGTTGTACACGGCGGCCGGGACGAAGGCGGCTTATGGGGCTCCGACCAAGATGGGGGCCAACGTCGCCGTGGTCAGGAACGAATCCTGGGGCGATGATCTGTACGTGACCCGGGAAGAGCTGGTGTCCGAGAACGAGTTCCTGATTCCCGGGGCCGAGTTCATCAAGATTCATGCCAAATACCGGATGGAACAGCGCAAAGGCTACGAGCAGACCCGCACGAGTAGTAAATGTGGCGGCTGTCATCTGGCGGCCGACAAACACAAGATCGATGAAAAAACCCAGGATTTTTCCATCGGGGCGACGGCTCACTTAGGTCTGGTCACCCTCGATTACACCTTTCTGCGTCGGACCTTTGACGAGAATTCGGCTCCGCCGGTTAATCAGTATGTGACCGTCGGCGCCATGGATTCAAAGTTTACCTACTTCGGGAATGAAGGCGATATGGTTTATTCGTCGACCCCGGATTCGGAAAAGGATTCGCATATCGTCAAGGCCCAGGTGGCTCTGCCGCTGAACACCACCCTCTTCGGCAGCTATGTGCATACCCAGATCGACAATAACACGGCTACCGACAATGTCGTTGGTGAGGATCTGGCGATCAGTGACGACCCCAGTTACGATTACGATGCCTACGCCTTACGTCTGACCTCGTCGCCGGTGTCCTTTATGACCATGTCGTTCAAATATCGGCATGAAGATCTGGATGCCGACGACGTGGTTATCAGCTACGACGACAGCAGTTACGATCCTCTGGGGGCCGATTCCCAGGCGGTCGATCCCACCCTCTATGGTCTGCATGGTTATTCACAGGAGCATGACGGCTGGCCCTGGACCCGGGAATCGACCTTGTCGCGTGACACCGATACCTATGGGGCGGAATTCAAGTTTAAACTCTTTAAGCGCACCAATCTGGTGGCCGGGTGGGAGCGGGTGGTCGATGATCGCGACGCCGAGTGGAAAACCACCACGGATACCTATTCGCTGGCTTTGAACAGTCGGGCCGTCAAGAATCTGAGCCTGCGTCTGAAGTATGAATATGAGAATATTGACGATCCCTTTATGCACGAGCATGCCGCGTACGCCGATCCGGTGGCGATGATCGCCTGGCTGAAAGCCAACGTCGATCCGGTGGGTTGTACGCCGACGACCTGTTCGGTGCCGAACATGGCTCTTTCCGGTTCGCCGAAATCGGCGGAATACTATGTCATGTACAACAGCCGTAGTCTGGACCTGACTTCCGAGCCGGAGAGCGCGCATAAACTGAAGGCTCATCTGACCTACAATCTCAGCCCGAAGATCACGCTCAGCGGGCATGCGCACTATACCCTGGAAGAGGTCAAAATGGCCGTTCCCGGACATGGTGATAACTTCGACAAGGAAATGTACGCTTTGGGAGCCGATCTCTTTTTCGCTCCGCTTGACAATCTGACTTTTACGATTGCCTACAATTACATGGATATGGAGGACCAGGCCTTTCTCTCGGCGGTGGCCTATGGCGGCTGAGCGGGCTCCTTCGCGTCCCCAAGTTTTGGGTACACACTGTCGGATATGGAGTACAAGACCAACGTTCACACCCTGCTGTTCGGCGCCGATTTTGAAGCCAGCAAAAAGCTGAAGTTCAATGGCGGAATTATCTTCAACTGGGGCGAGGCCGAGATGGACAATCTCAGCGCCGCCTATTTCGAAGGCAAACAGCCGGCGACCTTTGGCTATGATCACGGCCTGGCTTTCAGCGTCTGGGAAGACAACAGCGATCTTAAAATCAAAGAGGTTGAGTACTATCTGGGTTGTTCCTATGATTTCAATGAACGGCTGACCCTTAATCTTAATGCCTCCTACACTGATTACAATGATGACGAGCCCTATCTTTACGATACCAGCGGCGACCTGCTTCTGGTCAATGCCGGGCTGACCTTCCGTTTCTAGTGAAGGGGCGCCGCCTTTTAGAGGGCGGAGTAATCAAAAAAGGTACCGAAGCGTAGGCTTCGGTACCTTTTTTTTGTGCCCGCGGGTCTGGCGACCGACCGGGAAGAAGCGATGTTTTTAGATCACTACCTTACAGGTTGTTTTCTTGTTTTTTTCGACATTTTTTCAACCACAACAACAAGAAACTTATCCAGCTCTGCTGGGCCAGATAAGAGCACTTCATTGTGACCAAAGGAAATACCTTTTGGTACGGGCCGTGAAGGACATTTTGGGTTGCGGGATTATTCCCGCAGTAGCGATTTGTAAATATTTTGCGTTCCGCAGCTTGACAGTCTGATGCTGGCCGGTTATCTTATACTCAGTTTTAACCTTGAAGATCAAACTCGGTCCGCGGGTTCGCGCTTCATGAATCCGTAAAATTATTGTACAAGGGAGCTTCCTTGCCTGATTTTATTGGGGATGAAGGATCACGGATTACCATCAGCCGTCGGCAAGGCCGGCGGCTCTTGTTTTTTATGCTTAGTAAGTATTTCATGGCGGCTGAAGCTTGAAATCAATCGCGATCATCGGATTAGGGCGGGTGGGCCTGGCATTGGCGGTCTTATTGTGGCGTCAGGGTTGGACCGCGCTGCGGGTTTACGATCGCAATCCTGAGAAAGTACAGCTTCTGAACCGGTGGATAGAAGGGGTCCCGGTGCACTGCGGCAGCCCGGCCGCCGCAGTGGCGGAAAGTTCCCTGGTGTTTCTGGCGGTGCAGGATCGCAATATCAAACCGTTGGCGCTGGCTTTGGCGGCCTCGCAACCGGCCGCGAATTTCTCCGGAATCTTTTTTGCTCATCTCAGTGGGGCCTTGACCTCGCTTGAGCTTTCCTCCCTGCAGGCTCTGGGGGCTTCGACCTTTTCTCTGCATCCCCTGCAGAGTCTGGCGGATCCCGCCGGCGCGATCAAGGCGTTGCCGGGAAGTTTTTTTTCCTTTGAAGGTGACGAACGGGCTTTGCCGCTGGCGGAGGAACTGGTGCGCGCGCTTTCCGGTCACTTGGTGCGCCTGGCGGCCGAGGATAAGGTTCTTTATCATGCCGCGGCGGTGGTTTCATCTAATTTTTTTATCGCTCTTGAAGGCATGGCCATCAGCATGATGGCCGGGATCGGGGTTGATGAAAATACCGCCAGACGGATGCTGTTGCCCCTGATTCGCGGCAGTTTTGAAAATCTGGAGCGGGTTTCTCCGGCCGAGGCTCTGACCGGACCGATTGTGCGGGGTGACGACGCCACGATTAGGGCTCATCTGGAAGCCTTGCGGCGGCAGTTTCCCGATTATCTTAAGGCTTATCGTCTGCTGGCCGGACTCAACCTGGAACTGGCCATGCGGCGGGGCCGGATTACGCCGGCTGATTTTCCTTCACTCGAACCGGAAGCGTGAGTTGCAGCGCCGGATTTTTCAATAATGACGTCATATTTTTTTCCACCTGAATTTGTCAATGATCTCAGGGCTCGCATTGATATTGTCGAGCTGATCAGGGACTACGTGGCTTTGACTCAGGCCGGAGTCAATTTTAAAGGGTTGTGCCCCTTTCACAGCGAAAAAACACCCTCCTTCACAGTCCATCAGGGAAAAGGGATCTTTCATTGTTTCGGGTGCGGGGTGGGAGGCGACGCCATTGCTTTTCTGAAAAGGATTGAAAATCTCTCCTATCCCGAAACCCTGGTGCGGCTGGCGACTCGGACCGGGATTGATATTTCCGTTTATGAGCAGCGCAGAGGCAGCGCCGAAGAACAGGCCCGGGCTCGTAGTGAACGGGAAAAACTGAGCCAGGCCGTGGCCGCGGCCCACGCTTTTTTTGTTCGTCAGCTGCAGGATAATTTATCCGGCAAGGCCGGGCATTATCTGGTGAAGCGAGGTATTACCCCAGCTCAGGCGAAAAACTTCGGGCTGGGTTTTGCCCCGGATACCTGGTCGGGATTGAAAGATGAGCTGCGTCGGCGCAAGGTTGCGGAAGCGGTCGCCGTCAGGGCCGGACTTTTGGTGCTCAAGGAGGGCGGCAGCCATAGTTACGATCGTTTTCGTGATCGTTTGATGTTCCCGATTCGGGATGTTTCCGGACAGGTTATCGGTTTTGGCGGGCGTTCTTTGGGTGATGCCGAGCCTAAATACCTTAACAGTCCGGAGTCTCCGTTGTTTAACAAGCGGCGTCTGCTTTATGACCTGCACCACGCTCGTTCGGGGATCGCCACGCAGGGCATGGCCTTTCTCGTCGAAGGTTACATGGATGCCCTTTCCCTCTACCTGCGGGGGATTGATAATGTCGTGGCGACGTTGGGCACGGCCTTGTCGGAGGAGAACGTCGCCGCGGTAAAACGTTATACCGGTCGGGTGGCGGTGTTTTTTGACAATGATAAAGCCGGCCGGGCGGCGGCATACCGGGCTCTGCCTCTGTTTATGGGGGTCGGTATCATGCCCGAGATTGTGCTGTTGCCGGAAGGTATCAAGGACCCGGATCAGCTCGCCCGGGGACGGGATGTCTCCGGGTTGATCAGGGCCCTTGATTGCCGGAGTTCCCTCTTTGATCTTTATCTTGAGGAAAAAGGGGCGGCGCTGAATGCTTATAATGACCGCTTGCAGTTTCTGACTCAGGTTCTGGAGATGATTATGCGGCTGCCGGATAACTCGTTGCGGGGGATGGCTTTGCGGACCGTGGCGGAGAAATTGCGGATAGCCGAAGAGATTGTGCTTGACGAATATCGTCGAATCAGGCAGAAGCGGCCGTTTCCCGGGGCTGATCCTTTCGGGGCCGCAGGGGAGAGCGCCGTATCGGGTGGCCGGGGCTCGAACCTTGCCGCGATCCGCCTAAAGACAGCGGTTTTGCCCGAGGAGGAAATTCTCGCCGCCTTGTTGCGTTACCCGCAGCTTCGGCAGGAGGTCGCCGGAGAATATCTGGAAATTGTGGAAAATCAGCCGTGTCGTCGTTTTTTTAAGGTCCTGGCTGATTATGAAGACGATCGCGAAAATGCTGATTGGCTCGGGCGACTGGCGGCTGAGGGTGAAGATGATGAGCTGGGCTCTCTGTATGCCCGGTTGGTACATCTTCCGGTTCAGGCCGAAGACGCGGAAATGGCCCGCAAGGTTGTGGCAGACTGTTTTTACAGTATGCGGCGGCGTTTGGCCCGGGATACGGGGCGTTCGCTTGATCGTGAGTTGCTCGGTTGTCGGGACGAAGAGCAGATGTTCGCCCTTCTGCGCCGTAAAATGGAGTTGAAAAAAACCTGCTGGGAACAGGCTTCCAAGGTTTGAGGTGATTTTTAATCCAGGGCCTGAATTTATTTTGGGATTTGGGGCTTGAACCTGCAGGTTTGCTGAAAAATGATTTCCTGTTAAATCTAATTCGGGCGCCGCTTTCTCGAAGCAGATTATCAACCATGTTGGTGAGGTGAAAATGTCGGTAATATTAAAAGGCGCCGTAGCGCTTGCCGGTAAGGCGAAGGGTTCGGAGACGATTATTAATTCGGATGATATCAGAAACTTAATCATCCAAGGCAAGGAGAATGGTTTTCTTTCCTATGCCCAGATCAATGATGTTCTTCCGCCTGAAGCCGTGTCCCCGGAAAAGATTGACGAAATGCTGATGCTCTTTGCGGAGATGGGTATTGAGATTATCGATGGAGAAAAGTCTCCAAAGCTCTTGGAGGCCGGAGACCGTGAAGGTAAAAATGAGCTGGGTGTCGGAAACTCGGATTCGGGCTCCGACGGCTCGTCGGAGCGTCATCATGATCCGGTGCGCATGTACCTTTGGGAAATGGGCTCGGTGCCGCTTCTGACCCGCGAAGGTGAAGTGGATATTGCCAAAAAGATTGATGAAGGCGAAAGAGAGGTAATCAAAGCCCTGCTGAAATCCGTACTGACGGTGAACAGCCTCAAGTATTTTGGTGAGTTGCTTAAAGCGGAGAAAATCAGTGTCAAATCAATCAGTCGTGATATCGAAGAGGAAGTGGAAATCGAAGAAGACCTTGATGTGATGGTCTCGCTTGATGACGAGGAAGTTGATGGTGACAGCACGGTCACGACCGACGATGATGAAGCTCTCGAAGAACAAAAAGGGGTCGCCGAACTGATTGCTTCGGAAAATGAAGCTGATCAGGATGATGAAAGTCTGGCTCAGAGAATTATCAGCGGGATTGAGAGCATAACGGAGCTTTTCTATGAGAATCGCAGTCTGCGTAATCGTCTGAAACATCCGGATGGAGATCTGCGTTATTCCGTGCAGAGAAGCTCAATTCGAGGGCGTTTGAAAGCCAATGAGCGTGAGATTATGGCCCAGTTTTACGCCATCAAGCTCAGGCCCGCGGTGATTGAAGATATTATTGCCAGCCTCAAGAGTTATGTCGACATGGGGCGTAATCTGGAGAAAATGATTGATCGGCTTGAAGCCCGCTATCAGACGCGTTTACGTAACCTGCGGATTCTGTGCCGCAATTGTCTTAAGGACGAAAGCCAACGCCAGTCTTTTTGCCGGCAGTACAAGCTGGATGCGGACAGTTTTGATGATCTCTGGTTCAGGATCGATAATCTCAGTGCCAAACTGAAAAGAATCAGCGACGAAACCGGTTTGAGCCTGGCAGATCTGAAGCGGGTGGATCAGCAGATTTCGGTGGGGGAACGCAAGGCGGAAAATGCCAAAAACCAGCTGATTAAAGCCAACCTGCGACTGGTAGTCAGTATTGCCAAGAAGTATACTAACCGCGGTCTGCAATTTCTGGATCTGATTCAGGAGGGTAATGTCGGCCTGATGAAAGCGGTTGATAAATTTGAGTACCAGCGGGGCTACAAATTCAGCACCTACGCCACCTGGTGGATTCGTCAGGCCATTACCAGGGCTATTGCCGATCAGGCGCGCACCATCCGGATTCCCGTCCATATGATTGAGACGATTAATAAATTGATTCGGACCTCCCGGGTTCTGCTGCAGGAACTGGGCCGGGAACCGACTCCGGAGGAAATCGCCGAACGTATGGATATCGCCATTGACAAGGTTAAAAAAGTCCTGAAAATCGCCAAGGAGCCGATTTCCCTGGAAACCCCGATCGGGGAGGAAGAGGATAGCCATCTGGGTGATTTCATCGAGGATAAAAAGGCGATCAACCCTCTGGATTCGGTGGTCAGAGGGGATCTCGCGACGCAGACCCAGCAGGTTTTGGGCAGCCTGACTTCAAGGGAGGAAAAGGTTTTGCGCCTGCGTTTCGGTATCGGTGAACGTTGCGATCACACCCTGGAAGAGGTGGGCCAGGATTTTGAGGTGACGCGGGAGCGGATTCGTCAGATCGAGGCCAAGGCGCTGCGTAAACTCAGGCATCCCAGCCGCAGCCGCAAACTGCGTGGTTTCCTGGAGTATTAGTCTGGTCGGTGGCTGCGAGGGCAGCGTCTTCCGCGTGGATGACCAAGGGATTGAGTTCTATCCGCAGGCCAACCCAACGTTTTCAGCTTAACGGTTTGGGGTCGATTATATGGGGTAGCCTGTTAAAGGAGAAGGCCAAACTATAAAAGGCTGGGGTTTACAACCCGGCTTTTTTTAGTTTGGCGATATTGGTTTCGTAATCAGGAGAGCTGAAAACTGCGGAACCGGCGACGAAAATATCGGCGCCGGCGGCTTCGGCCCGAGCGATATTTTCGGCGTTGATGCCGCCGTCAACCTCGATCAATAGGGGCTTCTCCCGGTTCTCGGCCAGTTTTCTGAGCCGGGAAATTTTGTTGAGGGCGGCGGGAATCATCTGCTGGCCGCCAAAGCCCGGATTGACGGTCATCACCAGGACCAGGTCGATTTCGGCGATGACATCCTCCAGCATGACGGCCGGAGTCGCCGGGTTCAGTGAAACTCCGGCTTTGAGCTGGTGGGCTTTTATCATTTGCAGCAGCCGGTGCAGATGAACCCCGGATTCCTGATGGACCGTGAGAATGTCGGCTCCGGCCGCCGCGAAGTCATCGATGTAACGCTCTGGCTCGGAGATCATCAGGTGCACGTCGAAGAGAAGTTTGCTGTGGGGGCGTAAAGCTTTGACGACCCCGGCGCCGATGGTCAGATTGGGGACGAAATGGCCGTCCATGACATCGATATGGATCAGATCCGCTCCGGCCTGGTCGAGGGCCCGAATTTCCTCGCCCAAACGACTGAAGTCGGCCGATAATATAGAAGGGGCGATCATGCGCATAGTTTTTACCTTGAAGTCTGGTTTTAGCAGGTTCTGATCAGCCGGGCGGCAAAAAAACCGTCCATGCTTTCTTCGTCGAGAAAGCTGGTTTCAAGAAAACCCTGCCGGCTGATCAGCCGACGCAGGTGGGCCGGCTCAATTTCATCGCGGCTCTGCAGTCGAAAAGCGGGGTTGCGAGCTAAAAATCTCTTCAGATTATCCTGGTTCTCCGGCTGGCTGACGGTACAGGTGGCATAGATCAAACGCCCTCCGGGGCGCAGATATCTAGAACAATTTTCCAGAATTTGCAATTGAATTACGGCCAGTTCGGCGATTTCCCGAGGACTTTTGCGCCAGCGCAGATCGGCGCGCCGGCGGATGACGCCCAGGCCGGAACAGGGGGTGTCAAGTAAGATGGCGTCATAGCTTTGCGGCCATGCGGCCGGCAACGGTTGAGTCAGATCAAGGGCCGCCGGCGTGATGGACGAGAGCTGCAGACGCAGGTTGTTTTCTGAAATCAGGCGCAGGCGTTTCCGGTCTCGATCGGCCGCGAAAATATGGCTTTGGTCCCGGCTGAGTTCCGCCAGATGGGCGCTTTTGCCGCCGGGAGCGGCGCAGGCGTCGAGAATGGTTTCTCCGGGTTTCGGGTTGACCAGTTCGCCGATGAGCTGGGCCCCCTCGTCCTGCACACTGATAAATCCCTCTTTAAACCAGGGTGAGTCGATCAGGGCGGAGGCCTGCGTGGTGCTGAAAGCGCCTGCGCTGCAGGAACCGCGGCGCAGCCCGCTGGGGCCTGCAGCGACCAGCCGGTCTAACAGCTCCGCGCGTGAAATTTTGAGCTGGTTAACCCGAAAAGTGGTGCCGGCAAAGATATTGGCCTGGCGGCAGAGCCGGCGGCATGGTTTTAGGCCGAATTCTTGTTGCCATTTTTCGACCAGCCACAACGGCAGGGAATAGTGCAGAGAGAGGTTTGCGGCCAGGTCGTTGTCTTCCGGGAGTAGTTCGGCGCTGCCCCGGCGCAGGAAGTTGCGCAGGATCGCGTTGACATAACCTTCCCGGCCCGGGGCTATGATTTTGCACAGGTTGACCGCTTCCGACACGATGGCGAATGATGGGCGGGGCCGCGCTCCCTGAGCCTCGAGTTCAAAGAGCGCCAGGCGCAGGAGGTTCTGCATGCCCGGCTGGTTGGCGCCGCCGGTGCGGCTCAGCCGGGCAATGAAATGATCAAGGCGCAAACGCTCGCGCACAACCCCGGCGATCAGGTTGGTGGCCATGGTTCTCTGGGGTGGGTTGAGATTCTTTTTCCCCAGGCGGAGAAAGTTTTCGAAGCTCGGCGTCAACGGTTGCGGTTGTTTTTCCCAGGCGACCAGAAAAAGGCAGATAGTTTGGCGAACTTCCTGGTCGCTCATGGTTGTCGGCATGGGTATGGTTTTCGACACAAAAAAACAATCGTTTGAGGGGTTGGCGGAAAATCCAAGAGAGGCGCTCTTCATAACACATTGTCGGCGTCAAGAGAAATGAATAACCGCGATTTTCGCGCGGCGCGCAGGAGGATTTTACTTTTAGCTTGCATTTTTGCCGGAAACCAACTAGAAAATCGCCCCTGAGCACGGATACAGTCCGCCTTCTGTTTTTTTGATACGGATCAGGTTCAGGTGGGTTGACTGTGACCGGGTGCAGCAGAATGATTGGTTTCCTGCCGGTGTAGCTCAGGTGGTAGAGCAACTGATTCGTAATCAGTAGGTCCGCGGTTCGAGTCCGCGCATCGGCTTCAGTAAAATCAAAGGGGTTAGGCGAAATCAACGCTTAACCCCTTGTTTCGTTTTTGGCGTTTTCTCGCCCCATCGACTGGGCGTTCCTCGGCGGGGCCGCGAAGTATCCGGATATCGGATTGCGAGGTGCCGGTTTTTTAGAGTGTGATACCTGAAAAACCTGATAAATTATGTTGCAATACTGGTAAAAGTCTGGTAATTTTCCCCCATGCAACACCCTTAATATCAGAAAAAAATCGGGCTGGTAAACCGAAAGGTTAATTTGCGTTCGCAGTTGCTTATATACTGAAAATTTTCAATTAACGGCCATGTAACCCCGTTGCTATCAAAGCCAATCAATAAATTGACTAAGATAGCTGTCCTGTGCGTTGAGCGCTTTGTCGCTGGCCCTAATGTGTGGCCGCGGTAGCGGTCTTAGGGCGCTATTCAGCGCAGATAGTTTCAGCTTGTGTTGAGACGTGAACATCAGGAAAATCGGGGACATGTCCTGATCTCTGCAAAAAATCGGGAAGGAATCGGGATCGTCCCCCCTGATTTTCCGGATTGGCTGAATAGTAACTTTTCGTTCTTCAATCTTTAAAATTAGTTGATTGATAGATCTTGCCCAGTTTAATTAGGGTTGTGCTTTGCGGGATTTATATATATTAACTCAAGAAGGTCAGCATGGAACAGACAGAGGATTATATCTTGATCGATGGTCAGGGACAATGGTGGTATGAAGGCAATCAGATTATTCATCCTGAGGTTCTTGCTCTCTTTAAGTCTTCGCTGATTGTCGATCCGGCCGGCGGCAATTATTTTATTGATTATAAGGGTAAGCGAGCTCCGGTCAGGGTTGAGAAAACCCCTTTCTTCATTCATGATATCGAGGTGAAAAGAAATGGTGAGGGCGACCCGCTTGAAATCATCCTGGTTTTGGATGACGGCACCCGGGAAATCCTCGTTCCGTCGACTTTGGCGCTGGATGATTCAGGGGCTCTGCGGGCGCGGGTGAAGAATGATCGTTTTGCCGCCCGTTGTCTGCCGACGGCCCATTTTCGTCTGGCAGAGCTGTTGCGGGAAGATGAGGGCGTCTTTTTTTTGGTTTTGGCGGGCCATAAATACCGATTGGAAAGCCGTACTTGATTTTGGGACCGAGGCGCAGCCCGGGGCTGATTATGCGTGCTTGAACCGGAGTAAAAATGTTTTGGCAAACAGATAATCAAAGGCTTGCAAAAGTAATATTTCTTTAAAAGTAAAGGGAGGTTGGCGATGAACGACATGAGTAAAATTATCAACGAAGCTGACGATGCGTTGCTGGTCAAAATGGTGATTGATTCCTTTCGTCGGACCATGGTTCACTACGGTTGCTGGTTTGCCGAGGTTGAACATCAGCTTGGAATGGAAAAGGCTCTGGCGGTGGAAAAGAAAGCCTGGGCAGGCAGTTTCAGTAATCAGCTCAGTCGTCTGGCCAAGATTTTTGGGTTCGAACTCAAAGACGGGGTGCCGGCCCACTTGTCCGGACTTTCCCGGGAAGCTTTGATTGATCTGTTGAAGAATCTGGGGGTCAACTGGCTGGCGAACGATGGCATCTGGTTTCAGGCGGTTGAAAGTGAGTTTGGCATGATTGATGCCAAACGCTGCAATGACACCTGCTGGACCCGCTATTCCCCTTATGAGGCGGAGCGTGTTAAGGAACTTCTCGGTTTGCCGGATAACGGCGGCATTCCTGCTTTGAAACAGGCCTTGGCATTTCGTATGTATGCCTTGATCAATAAACAGTCGATTGAGGATGTTGATGCGAACACGATTATTTTTCGCATGAATGAATGCCGGGTTCAGGTCGCCCGGCAGCGCAAGGGACTGGAAGATTATCCCTGCAAATCGGCCGGGATGGTTGAATACCCCTATTTCGCTCGGACGATCGATTCCCGGATCGCAACCGAGTGTCTTGGTTGTCCGCCGGACAAACATCCGCAGGAGTGGTTTTGTGCCTGGAAATTCACGCTGAGCGAGCAGGTAAAGTAATCCATGGCCAATAATATTCTTAAATATTCCATGAATCGCGGCACCAGCGTCGAGAAAATAAATGAAAATGATTTACTTTCGGTTTGTCGCTTACGTGATACTCTGACCGATGCCGAGGTCAGGCTTGAGGTGAAAATGCCGGATCTTGAAATTGTCGGCATCTCTGGTCATTATACGCACGCATATCATGATGAAATAGCCGATCTGGATCAGCGGCTACAAAAGGTCCTGGGGGTGCGAGTGGGTACCGGCATGCTGAAAATCATCAAGGGTCTGCTGGGAGAAGATAAAAACTGCGACGAGCTGGTCTATATGGTCGAGGAATGTTGTCATGGGATTATTCTGACCTTGACCAAGAAGGTACTGCTCAAGGCGCCTGACGACGAGGCCGGCAAGATCGTTTTTTACTCGGAAATGGTCAAAAAAAACATTCGTCTTTACGATCGCTGTGCAGCTTTTGCCAAAGGGACGCCGTTGGTGGCCGAGCTTGAGGCGGAATCGGCGGGAGGGCAGGGCTGATGTTGAAATTTATGCGCAACAAGATTGTGAATGTTGCTCGTCTGGATCAGGAAACCCTGGCTGTACATGGAGTTCTGGATGATTCAATCTACAGCCTGGAGCTCAATTTCAAGGCCAGGATCAGCGATCTGGTCTGTTTCGAGATCGAAGGGCGCTGGCTGCGCTGGACGACGCCGGAATGTCCCAGGGCGCTCAATTTTCTGGATGAGGCCGAAGGTTTTTGTCTGGCGGAGGGGATCGATAATACAATTCACAAGACCATCGGTCGCCGGGCTTGTCGCCATTTTGCTAACCTTTTTATCGACTGTGCCGGGGCCCTGCGGGAAACCGTTAAGCTGTTGCAGTGGGAGGCGGCCCGGGAGCATGATCCGGAGCTGACTTTTCGACAGTTTAGGCTGAATTCGGAAACCGGAGCGTGCACAGGGGATGGTTCAAAGGGGACGACTTCCCTGGCTTTCGGGGCCGACGCGGAAAACTGCAGCTCTGAACAAAAATCTAGCCAGGCAAAGATTCTTGCCACGTCGCCAAAGGCGGACGCGGCGTCGTTTGTGGTTGACCTGCATGTGCATACCTCGCCGGCCTCGCCTTGTGCTTCAGATAGTGTCGATGAGATGATTATCGAGGCCAAGCGCATCGGGCTCAACGGAATTTGTCTGAGTGATCATAATTTTCTCTGGTCTGCGGAAGAAATCGCAAGTCTGCGCCGAAAACATGATTTTCTGGTTTTGCGGGCTAATGAGATCGTAACCGAGCAGGGAGACATGCTGGTTTATGGTTTTTACGAGGATATTCAGGGTATTATTCGTTTGGCTGAGCTTAAGAAACGGGTTGCGACCGTGGGCGGGTTTATCGTGGCCGCTCATCCTTTTCGTGGTTTTCTGACCTTTGGGGCTGACGATGTCGGTTTGACCCCGGAAAAAGCCATGACCCGGGAGATGTTTAAGTGGGTGGACGCGGTGGAAACCATGAATGGCAAGGTTACGGCCACCGAGAATAATCTGGCCCGGGAGGTTGCTTTGGGTCTGGGGTTGCCGGCGATCGGCGGCAGTGACGCGCATGATGTATCATCGGTAGGCATCTATGCTACCGCCTTTACGCGGAGGCTCAGGAATGAGGAGGATCTGCTCGCGGTTTTGAAACAGGCTGACTGTCGTCCGGTCAGCTTTCGTTGATTATTGAAACATTGAAACTCTGAAGGGATAGCCGGATTCAGGCTTGGTAGGATATTGAGCCTGCATCCGGCCAATCAGTTTCCGACCTGCTTAAAGAGCCCGGGGGCGCCGGGATTTGGGCCGGAGATGATTTTTAAGGACTATGGATTATGAAAACTGAAAAGGATTGGGAAAGAATAGTTAGGCGTTTTGAGCGGTTGTTGCGCTTGAAATCATTCCCTGTAGCCTTTAAAATGCTGGAAAGCCGAAAAGAACTAGAGGTTATCCCTTTTCTGCGTCGGCCACAGAATAAAATGACCATGTGTCAGATGATTAATCTGGTGCGCAACTTTGACTGGAGTGTCGGAGCTGAAATCAAGGATTTTCTTTTTGCCTCCTGTTCTTCCATTCTGGGTCTGCAGGAGTTGCCCGAAAGTCATCGGGATGGAACCTTTCGCAACATTGTCTGGGTTGCCACCAAAGAGGACGGCCGTAAGTTTGAACGGTCGATTCCCAGGCTGCCGGTTGGTCGTTATCAGGCGCTGGCCATGGCGCCGCTGGTGTATAATCCGTTTGATCCGGATATCGTTTTGATTTACGCTAATCCGGCCCAGATGATGTTGTTGGTCAACGCTCTGCAATTTGTCGATTACGAGGTTATGCAGTTTTTTTGTGTCGGCGAGTCTTCCTGCGCCGATGCGATTGTGCGCTGTTATCGGGACCAGAAAGCCTCGCTGGCTTTGCCTTGTTACGGCGAGCGTTGTTACGGTCACACTCAGGATGACGAACTGGTGATGGCTCTGCCAGCCGCTCTGATGGAGAAAGCTTTGTCCGGTCTTGAAGCTCTTTATCGCCGGGGGGTGCGTTATCCGATCAGTTTTGCTGGAGCCAGTTGTGATTTGACTTCAGTCTTCCCGCCGGCATATCTCGGGCTGGAAGAGATGATGAAAAAGGTCAAAGGTGACGGACGGCATTTTCTTCTCGGGGTTACCGGGGGGATCGCCAGTGGCAAAAGTACGGTTTCGAAGATGCTTGGCGAGCTGGGTTCACCCTTGATTGACTTTGATCTGATTGCCCGCCAAGTGGTTGAACCTGGGACCTCGGGTCTGGCCCGGATTGTCGATTATTTTGGGCGTCAAGTGCTGGCGGAGGACGGCAGCCTGGATCGTAAAAAACTTTCCGATATCGTTTTCGGGGATATGGAAAAACGCAAAAAACTAGAAAGTTTTACCCACCCGCCTATTTACGAGGAATTTTTTCGTCAGACTGCTGCCATTGCGGCCAGGAACCCGGACGCCGTTATTCAGGTAGCCGTACCTCTTTTGATAGAGCTGAATCTGCAGTATCTTTTCGATAAGATTCTGGTTATTCATGTGCCGGCTCAGATTCAGGTTGAGCGCCTGGCGCAGCGTGATGGAATCAGTGAGGCTGAAGCCGCAAACATTCTTAAGGCGCAGCTGCCGATTGATGAAAAATTGCAATTTGCCGATTTTGTGGTTGATAATACAGGAGATCTTGCGTATACCAAAAAACAGGTTGCGAAGATCTGGAATGATCTTCAGGAGGGTCGCTTGGCTTCTTAAAGAAAGGCTGGCGCAAGCGGGGCGACCATGATTTCGTTTAATCCAGCCGCGGTTGCTGTTGTCTGGAGCAGCTCGTTCGCGGTGGAACTTTTCTGGAACAGGAGGTTCCCTGAGAAATGCCAGAGAGCTTGCCGTTTGCCCCCTACCAGCTAGTGGAAGTCGCCAAAATCCTGGCCGGCGAAAAATATCAAAGTCATTTGCTGACCAGGGTTGGGGATACCATTATCATAGACCGCCCCAAGCGTCAGGCCAAAAGCGGTGGTTGGCGCTATTTCGACTCGGTTTATGTTAATAATCTTCTTTACTTAAATTATGAACACAAAGGTTTCAGCTATCAGTTCAAAACCTCGGTTCTCAAGGTCAGTTATATTCCATTTTATCACCTTTGCTTGAAAACACCCGAACTGCGAGAGATCAAACAGGTCAAAATCTGGAGTGCCCCCCGTTATCAGAGTTACACGCCGGTAACTCTGAGTGGTATGCACAAGGATGGTTACAAAGTGCTCTTGTCGCCATGTTCTTACGTGGTGGATATTGGTCCGCAGGGTGTCGGAATTCTGAGTCGGCACCGGGTTCCGCGTAATTTTCTTCTGGAAATGAGTCTGGCCGCCGATAGTCGTTTGCAGATTCAATGCCGCCTCAAAAATGTCAAGTCCGGGCGTCCCGATGGTTACTACTGTTACGGTTGTGAGATCGAAAAGGTCAGTGATCCTCAGGGCTTTGCCGAATATCTGGAATTTTTGGCGGCGGCGGCTGACTTTTTCTCGAAAATTCCGACGGATGTCGGCACGGACGATTTTTCCTTTTATACCTTTGTCTGAGCCGGTTTGAAGGCGGATTTTTTAGATTGACAAGTATTGAAGTAAGCCATTATAAAGTTTCCTTATCTGAGTGGTAAAACAGTAGTGACAGGTTTGTTTTTGAACTGAGCGCAGGGCTTAAAATGCGTAGGAGCGACCAGGAGTTGCGGGAGAAACCTGCGGCGCCGCTGAGCTTGCGCGGAAGTCAAAAACGCCGGTTCCCTGGAGAAATAAAAGGTTATGGCGAAAATTGAGATTGATATCGAGCGCTGTAAAAGTTGCGGGCTCTGTGTTGAGGTCTGCCCGGAGGCAATTCTAGAAATTGGAGCAGGGATTAATCTGGGAGGTTATCAGTATGTGGTGGCGATGCGGCCGGAAGCCTGTGTCGGTTGCTGCCGTTGCGCTGAAATGTGTCCTGATGTGGCGATAGCTGTCTGGAGGTAAGAGGGTTAGATGAACAAGCCGAAGAAGGTTTTTGCGAAAGGTAATGAAGCGATTGCGATGGCCGCGATCAATGCCGGGTGTTTTTATTATTTCGGCTATCCGATTACCCCGCAGAACGAGATCCCTGAATATATGGCGGAGCATCTTCCGGCGGTCGGCGGTGAATTTCTGCAGGCTGAAAGTGAAATAGCGTCAATCAATATGTTAATAGGGGCAGCGGCCACCGGGGCACGGGTTATGACTTCGTCAAGCGGCCCGGGGATTTCTTTGATGCAGGAAGGTTTTTCCTATTTTGCCGGGAACGAACTGCCCGCCGTAGTGGTCAATATGAGCCGTCAGGGACCGGGGCTGGGTGGTATTAACGCGACGCAGGGAGATTATTTTCAGTCGGTTAAAGGAGGTGGGCACGGAGATTATAAACTGATCGTCCTGGCTCCTCACACCGGGCAGGAGCTTTACGATCTGACGATCAGGGCCTTTGAGTTGGCTGAGAAATATCGGATGCTGACCTTGATTTTAGGGGACGCGATTTTGGGCCAGATCAAGGAACCGATTATTCCCTGGTTGCCGGAAAAGACCAGCGGAGGAGAGGATCGTGATTGGTTGATTACCGGCGCCAAAGGGCGTCCGGCCCGTTTGATCAAATCCTTGTTTCTTGCCGACGGGGAAATGGAAAAGCACAACTGGCATTTGCAGGCCAAATATGAGCTCCTGGAGCGCGACGATGTCATGGTCGAGGAACTTGATACCGAGGATGCAGAACTGGTGGTGGTCGCCTTTGGCAGTGTCGCGCGAATTGTCAAGACCGCCGTGGCTCAGGCTCGGGCCGAAGGTATGAAGGTGGGTTTAGTTCGGCCGATCACGCTCTTTCCTTTTCCCCGCCGGGTCTTGTTTCGGACCGGTGGCCGGGTCAAAAAATTTCTTGTTGCCGAGATGAACACCGGGCAAATGGTTGAGGATGTCCGGCTCTCTTTACCGGGGGATTGCAAGGTGGATTTCTATGGACGTCCCGGAGGTTCAGTGCCGACGCCGGAGGACCTCTACGTCAAAATTCGTGAAACTTGCGAAAAAAATAAACAGGAAAGCTAATCATGAAGCAGATTTTCAAACGACCCCGGTCGATGACGGATAAACCGTTTCATTTTTGTCCGGGATGTCATCACGGCATTGTTCACCGGCTGGTGGCTGAGGCTTTGGACCATTTTTCCCTGCGCGAAAAAACGGTTGGAATTGCTTCTGTCGGTTGTTCAGTCTTTCTCTATGACTATTTCGATGTTGATGTGATCGAGGCCCCCCATGGTCGGGCTGCGGCGGTGGCCGCCGGCACCAAAAGGGTTCTCAAGGAGAATATCGTTTTTACTTATCAGGGGGATGGCGATCTTGCCGCGATTGGGACGGCCGAGGTGATCCATGCGGCCAATCGTGGCGATAATATCACTATCATCTTTGTCAACAACGGGATTTATGGGATGACAGGGGGACAGATGGCTCCTACGACCATGCTGGGCCAGCGCAGTACGACCTCGCCCTATGGCCGCGACAACAATCGCGATGGCTATCCGATCAAGATGACGGAAATGCTGGCCGCTCTAGAAGGCCCCTCGTTGGTTGCCAGGGTTGCGGTCAATACTCCCGGAAATGTCAAAAAAGCCCGGAAGATCATACGCCAGGCTTTTCAGATGCAGATTGAGGGTCGAGGTTTTTCCTTTGTCGAGGTCCTTTCCACCTGCCCGACCAACTGGGGGATGACTCCGCAGGCAGCCAATAAACGGATTGCCGAGGAGATGATTCCTTATTTCCCTCTGGGTATCTTGAAACAGAAAGATGTTGTTGACGTTCTTTAGTGCCTGACAGTTCATTTTCGGTTTGAAAAAAACAAGAAAATGAACTGATGAAAGTACTTATTTGCGACCATCGGTAGCGCCGTCAGGTGCGGGCTGACAAGGCCGCTTGGGTTGCGGGGCTTATTCCCGCATTAGAGACAGGTTAGGATATTATGTATAATGATGTAATCATGGCTGGTTTCGGCGGCCAAGGAATCATGTTGATTGGTAACCTGCTGGCCTATGCGGCTATTCATGAGGATAAAAATGTTACCTTTCTGCCCTCCTATGGGGTTGAAATGCGGGGCGGCACCGCGAATTGCTCGGTGGTGATTGATGAACGTCCGATTGGCTCGCCGGTGGTCGGGAGGCCGATGTCGCTGATTATCATGAATCGCCCTTCCCTGATTAAGTTCGAGTCCCGAATCAAAGCCGGAGGGATTGTCATCTTGAATCAGACCTTGGTTTCCCCTGATGCCTCGGAACGCGATGATATCGATTTACTGGCTCTGGATCTCAATGCCCTTTCTGAAGCTGCGGCGGGCAATAACCGGCTTGCCAATATGGTGGCTTTAGGGGCCTATGTCCAGAAAAGCGGGGTCGTGGCCGTGGCCTCGGTGACGGCGGCTTTGGCGGATGCCCTGAATCCTAAATATCATAAAATGATTCCAGCCAATCAAAAGGCCATCGAAGCCGGCGCCGCTGCGGTCGCCTGAGCGGTAGCTCTTCAGTCAACGGAGCGGGACCGGTAATTTGTTGAGGTGATATGCATGGAAGAAGTAAAGGTCGGAGAAAAAATAAAATCACTGCGTCAGAAGGCGAAAATTTCTTTGCAGGAGCTTGCGGAAAAGAGTGGTTATTCCACGGCAGTGCTTTCGCAGATTGAAAATCATCTGGTTTCACCTTCGCTGGGGGTGTTGGTTCATCTGGCCAAGGCCATGGGGGTCAGCATCGGTACCTTTTTCGGTCAGCATGAGACCGAGCCCTTCACCCTGATTCGTAAAGGGGAGGAACATATTGTTTCCCGCTTTGCCTCCAAGGAGGGGGTGCGCTACGGTTATACTTATCAGTCTTTGGGGGCTGGTAAAAAAGACCGGCGCATGGAGCCGTTCATTGTCACGCTGGAACCTGCGACCATTAAAAATGATAAGTGTTACGGGCATGAGGGGGAAGAGTTTATCTATGTTCTCGAAGGGCGGATAGATGTAACTCTGGGAGATCATACTGATGTGTTGGATGAGGGTGACTGTATTTATTATGACTCAATGATTCCGCATCGGGTCCAGTGTCATGGCGGGACAACCGCACGGATTCTGGCGGTTGTCCATCCATAGTTTACGCAAGTCGCGACAAAGATTTTTAAGGCGGACCCTGGGCTGAGGGCCGCCTTTTTTTTGCTTATCGGCATGATTTTATGACAACTGTCAAGGTCTTGACACCCGGTTCCGGTCGTGAGAAAATTTATTTTCTTTTTTCCCGGGTTAATGATACTGTTTTGGGCAGGGAATTGCTTTTCAGATAGATGGCATGATCATTGCTGCGCTCTTGGTTGAGTTAAGCATACTCTTGAGTTAACAGAACAGGCTTGGCCCGGAATCTTTCAGGAAAAAGGGAGTCCATGGATTTCGCTACAATTTTGGGAGTGTTCTCAGCTTTTTCCCTGGTGCTTGCAGCGATTGCCGGTGACGGTGGTTTGCTGGTTTTCTGGAACCTGCCCTCGTTGTTGATTGTTATCGGCGGCACCTTCGGGGCGACTTTGATTAATTATCCTCTGGTTGAGTTTGCCAATCTTTTACGTTACCTCAAAAACGCTCTTTTTACAGATCGAATGCCTTTAAGTGAGGATATTGAGTTTCTCGTTCAATTAGTTAGAGACTCGCGCAAGGATGGTATCCTTGCGCTTGAAAATCACAGCAATGATGTTACGTTGGATCCCTTTATGCGCCAGGGACTGGTTCTGCTCGTAGATGGTCTGAAGGCGGACATGATCGAGGAAATCCTCTCGCTTGATATTGACAGTATGCGTGAACGGCATGAACTCGGGGCCAATATTTTTACCACGATGGGGACCATCGCGCCGGCCATGGGGCTGGTGGGAACTCTGATCGGACTTGTGCAGATGTTGCAAAGAATGAATGACCCCGAAACTATCGGACCAGCCATGGCCGTGGCCCTGCTTACCACTTTTTACGGGGCGGTGCTGGCCAATTTTATTTTTCTGCCTTTAGCCGGTAAGCTGCGGCGGCGCAGTCAGCGGGAACTTTTTTCACGCCGATTGATTGCTGAAGGTCTGGTGGCCATCGCCCGGGGTGATAATCCCCAGATTTTACAGTACCGTCTTGAAGCCTTCTTACCACCTACCTGGCGTAAATCTCGTGTCGTTAAGGTGTAAGTCTAGGTTCGCAGATGATTAAAACACGGTTTTCGGCGGGTTCAGATAACGGGAACAATCCTATCCTGGCGCCGTTGATGGCCTCGTTGAGCCTTATTCTGATTGCGTTTTATATTCTTTTTTATTCGATGACGGCGATTGACGAAAGCAAGAGGGCAGCCGCAGTAGGTTCTCTGCAAGGAAGTTTTGGAGGTATTGACGGTGGTTTTAATAGTCAGGAGCCGGTAAGCCCGGAAGCCCGGTTGCTGGATGCCTCGTTGCTGGAGGAGAGAAGTTCTGATCTTAGAGCTAAAATAGACAGTTTTTTGCATCGTCGGGCTTTGCGGAGCGGAGCGGTAGATGTCTTTGCCGAAGATCAGGGCATCATGATTAATTTGCCGCATGCATTGCTTTTCCATGAACAAAGCGATCGTCTTAGCGAAACGGGAACAGCCTTATTGCTGAAAATCGCGGAATTTCTAAGGGGACTGACCCAGGTTCGCTTCGAACTGTACGATTTTACCGCTCCCGGGGGAGGCTCTGCAGAGGTTTCGCGACAGTTGTCCTTGGCGGCGCTACGGGCAGGCAGGGTCTATAATCTGATGACGATTCAGGGAGGGTGGCCGGCTGCTCGGGTGCTGGCTTTCGGGCGTGTGGCCCCGGTTGCCGGGGAGAGCGCCGGGAGCTTGCCCGGAGATACTCTGCGGATCAGGGTGATTGGCGGTGTGCCGGCTTATGGCATGGATGGTCGGCCCGCTAAGCTTCGGGTTGGAGATTTCACTTTTTAAGGAGCTGTAAAGATGGGGCGGCTGAGGCGAGGAACCGGAAGCTTGATTTCGCGTGAACCTTGTGCTGGTGATGGCTGGATGGTGACTCTATCGGACATGCTCCTCTTGTTGCTGACTTTTTTTGTGCTCCTGATCTCCATGTCATCTTTTGATAAGGACTTGCTGCAAAAGGTTTTTGGTGGTCTGCTGCCCGCGGCTTCGGGGGTTTTGAATCGAGGCACAAGTCTTAATCTGGATGTTCCGGTAGCAGAGATTCACGGTTTGTCGAGGGTGCGCGACCTGAACTATTACGAAAAGCTTTCCGAACCACTTTCCCGTCTTTTGGATCAACTGGAAAATCAACTTGGAAAGACGGGTTTGGCGGTGGAAGTTGTCGATCAGGGACTTCGGCTGGAGCTTGCCAGTGATCAGCTTTTCGGTACCCTGGATGATGATCTGAAAAGCCAGGGCAAGGTCGCTTTGCGTTATCTTGAGAAATTTTTCCGGACGTGGGCTGGCCCCATCGAAATTGAAGTTTATACGGATAATTTCCCTTTGCAGACCGTACGGTTTCCCGACAACAAGGTGCTGGCCGCCGCACGGGGCGGTCGCCTGACGGAGTATCTGATCCACGCAGGTTTTAAACCGGAGCGTTTTTCACTGGTGGCATATGGTTCGGACCGGGGTTTAGTTGCCAATGATACTCCGGAGCATCGGCGACGTAACCGAAGGGTTGTTTTTTATTTGCCTGAATGGCTGGCCGCGTCGGATGGGGAAAAATGAAATATTGATTGAAATATCAGTTTGGGGGAGGAGATGAAGTGGCCATAAATAATTCTGAAAATACGGAAGCGGTCAGTGAAGGTAAAAAATCAAAAAAAGGGCTTCTGATAATTATTCTGCTGCTGTTTTTTTTGCTTGGTGGCGGAGGCTTCGGCGCGTGGTGGTTCTTTTTACGGACTCCGGTGCCAACGGCGGAGGAGCTGGCGGAGCTTGAGGCCGCCAAGAAAAACGAACCTAAAATTCTACCGGTTTTTGCTCTGAAGCCGTTTGTCGTTAATCTGGCTGACAAAAAGTCGCGGCGTTATCTGAAGGTAACCATGAAGCTCGAATTGAGTGATGAGGTTTTGCTCGAAGAAGTGGATAAGCGGCAGGCTCAGATCAGGGACGTGATCCTGACCCTGTTGAGCTCCAAGACCGCTGCTGAAATCAGCACGATGGAGGGTAAATTCCTGTTGCGTCAGGATATTATCAAGCGGGTTAATGTGTATCTGGTTAGTGGACAGGTCACCAAGGTGTACTGGGAAGAGTTTGTAGTTCAGTAAGGCAAGTGGTTGTCCGCCGCTCAAGTAACAGCTGTCAAGCAAGGATTATTGCCTTGTAGAGGAAAGGCTGTGCTGTATCGGCTGGCTCTAGCTTGTTAGGTAATGAGGGGTTAAGCTACTTTAGCAACGGTGAGAAAATGGCCGGAATGTGAATTTCGGCAAGGCGGTCGCGGACAGCTTCGGGTGGAAATGTATGGGTCAGGTTCTTTCGCAGGAAGAAATTGATGCTCTCTTGCAGGGCGTAGGTGACGGAGAGGTTGAAACCGAAACTGATCAGCCTCTGGCTGAAGATGAGTTCAGGTCTTATGATCTGACCAGTCAGGAGCGGATTATTCGCGGCCGCATGCCCACGCTGGAGATTATCAACCAGCGTTTTGCCAGGACCTTCAGGACTTCACTTTCGACCCTTCTTCATAAAGTTATCGATGTCTCTCCTCTGGTCTCGGATATGATGAAGTTCGGTGAATTTCTCAAAACGATTCCGGTGCCGGCCAGCATTCATCTTTTCAAGATGGAACCTTTGCGGGGCATGGCCCTGGTGATTGTCGAAAGTAAATTGGTTTTTTCCCTGATTGACATGTTCTTTGGTGGAGGTGGCCGGGATACCGTCAAGGTCGAAGGCCGCGATTTCACGGCAATTGAAGAACGGGTCGTGCGGAAGGTGGTTGAGGCCGCGCTGGTTTGTATGGAGGACTCCTGGAGTCCGATCGAGGATATCCGTTTCAGCTTTATTCGCTCCGAGATAAATCCTCAGTTTGTGACGATCGTTCCTCCTAGTGATGTGGTAATCCTTTCTACCTTTACCCTGGAAATGGAGGAGTTTTCCGGGGCGATTACGATTTGTATCCCCTATTCCCTGGTTGAACCTTTGCGTAATAAACTTTATACCGGTTTTCAGAGTGAGCGCTTGGAGGTCGATGTCGCATGGTTACGGCGTCTGGTAAATCGTCTGTTGGCGGTCGATGTCGGGCTTTCGGTGACCCTGGGGACGACGGAAATAACCGCGCGCCAGCTCATGGCGATGAAAGTCGGAGATATCGTTCCCTTGCGTCAGGATGCGACTGAATTGATGCAGGTCTTTGTTGAGGGGCATCTCAAATATCGAGCCCTGGCCGGAACCTCAAAAGGTTCCAAGGCGATAATGTTAAAGCAGAAAGTGAGAAGATGAGAGGTGCTAGATGGATGATCTTTTTGATCAGGTAAAAAAAGAACTCGAGGAGAGTGGCGATCTGGAACACTCTCCGGCGGCGAAAAAGAGCGTGGCTCCCAGCAACCAGGATCTGATTGATGATATTTCCTGGGATGATGTGGCCGGTGAGCTCGAAGAACAGCGCTCCCTGATCAAGGGCGAAGCAGCCGCTAAGGCTTCCGTGGGCTCTGCTGCTGATAAAGGTCGGCAGAGCGACGACGAGGGTCTGCTCTCAACTCTGAATAGTGAACAGCGGCGTCAGCTACCCGCCAATATCGGTTTCATCCTGGATATTCCATTGCAACTTTCAGTGGAAATTGGGCGAACCCGGATGATCATCAATGATCTTCTGCAATTGGGTCAGGGGTCGGTGATTGAGCTTGAAAAACTGGCCGGAGAACCTTTTGATGTCCTGGTTAACAACAAGTTGATTGCCCGGGGCGAGGTGGTGGTTGTCAATGAAAAATTCGGCATTCGTTTGACGGATATTATCAGTCCGACCGAACGGATAGAACAGCTAAAATAGATCGAAAAGAAGAGGTGTTTGGTTGATTGTTATGACCAGTATAAAGCAACCGTTATCCTGGGTCTTGACCAGGCGGGCGGAATACTCGGGACAGGCATCCTGCTTTGAAAAAAGTGCTTTGTCTCAGGTTTGCTTAATTTTTTTTCTGTTCGTCTGTATCCTTGGTCTCGATCTTCAGAAAGAAGGCCTGACTCGTTCAGCCGCCGCCGCCGCCGAGCTGACCTTCTCCGAAGCTGAAAAAAGGATGATTTTCACACTTCCTTATGAAGAAGCTGCTCCGCCGGTAAACGCCTTGTTCGCGGAGCAGGGGGCGCTGATTGTTTTGCCCTTGCCCGATTCGGGGTTGATCGGGGAAACTCAGGAAATTGTTCTTGATGATGATTGGGTGACGGGATTTGGCGTGGTTAGGAAGGCGGGCGACTCATACTGCTATCTGAGGAAACGCGATCCGGAATTAAAAATGAAAGCTTTTCTTGCCTTGGAGCGCCTGCCGACAAACTTGCAGATAGTTCTTTTAAAAGAGTACCGTCCCTGGAAGGAAACTTTGGCGGCAAGCCCGGTCATGGATCCGGATGATGCCGGCAAGGTTAAAATGGCGCGTCTACAAATACTGCTTGCCGGCGAGGATCGCCAGCCTGCGTCTGCTTTGGTCCCTTCTCGGGAGGTGGATGCTCCGCCTTCTTTACTGAAGTCGAGTTTGAGAAGTCTGCTGGCGTTGCTGGTGGTTGTTTTTATGGTTGTGGCAATGGTCGGATTGCTGAAACGTTTTCGTCGTGGGCGCGGGGTTTCCGGTCGGTCCCGCTTGATAAAAATTCTTGGGATTGAAGTCATTTCCGGAAAACAGCAGATTATGTTTCTGGAGCTGCTGGGAGAGGTTCTCGTGGTGGGCACAAACGGAGATCGGATGACGATCCTGACGACGATCAAAGATGCGGAAAAGATCGAGGAATTGCGACTGCTGCGGGCCGAACAAGATCGGGTCCGGCGCTTCGGCAGCTACCTGGAAGGTTTCCTGCGGAAAGGTAATGATTCTTCTGGTAATGATATTCCTCCTTCCGAAGGCACCGGTGGCAGTGTTGTTCAGGGGAAAACGGCCATGATGACGGTGGCAGATGAGATGAAAGAGGTGGAATTACCGGATAATTACCGCGAGGTCGTCAGCCAGATAAAAAATCGTCTTCAGGATAATAATGGAGAGCGGAGTCGGCGAGGATGAAGCGATTTGGCAAGTTGTTTCGGTTGACCTTCCTGGGTGTTTTTCCGGCCTTGTTCTGGTTGCCGCTTAACGCCGCGGCGGCTGCGGAAATTGCAATTCCAACTCTGCAGATCGGGGTTGGTTCGAGTACGGAGCCCGCTCAGGTATCGGTTGCCATTCAGGTTCTGCTGCTATTGACGGTGCTGGCCCTGGCGCCGTCAATCCTTATTCTGATGACTTCCTTCACCCGTTTGGTGATTGTTTTTCATTTTCTTCGCCAGGCCGTCGGGACTCAGACCATGCCGCCCAATCAGGTGATTGTCGGCCTCAGTCTGTTTTTGACTTTTTTTATCATGTATCCGGTTTTTGAACGGATCAATCGGGAAGCCTTTCAACCTTATATAGCTGAGACTATTGGTCAGGAGGAGGCTTTCTCCTTGGCCCTGGAGCCGTTGCGCCAGTTTATGTTTAAACAGACTCATGAAGACGACCTGGCCATGTTTATTGCCATGGCCAGGGTGGAGAGACCGCGGACGGTAGCTGATATTCCCACTCACGTGCTGATTCCTTCGTTTATTGTCAGTGAGCTGAAAACCGCTTTTCAGATCGGTTTTCTTATTTATATTCCTTTTTTAATGCTTGATATGGTGGTTGCCAGCGTTCTGTTGTCGATGGGGATGATGATGTTGCCGCCGGTCATGATTTCTCTGCCTTTCAAGTTGATTCTTTTTGTCATGGCCGATGGCTGGCGCCTGATGGTTGGTTCTCTGATGCAGAGTTTTTGACGCGCCGCCTCCGGCGGCGGGAAAACGGATCGGAAAAAATTAAAGGAAATCAAAAATGACCCCTGAATTTATTGTCGCTCTGGCCAAAAGTTCGATGGAGACCACCCTTTTGATCTGTGCGCCGATGCTGGGGACCGGGCTGGCAGTCGGTTTACTGATCAGCATTTTTCAGACTGTGACCTCGATTCAGGAAATGACGTTGACCTTTGTCCCGAAAATTGTGATTGTTTTTCTGGCGGTTATCTATTTTTTCCCGTGGATGCTGCAGTATATGGTTGACTTCACCACCCGGCTCATAATTTCGATTCCAGCGGTTATTCATTGAATTATAAACCAGTTGAATTCGGTCCTAAATGAATTTCTCTCCGATTATAACGGTTGTCGAGCTCAGCCATTTCTTTCTGTTGTTGACCAGGATCGCGGCGTTGCTTTTTTTCTTTCCGGTGTTAAGTAATCAGGCCGTGCCCTCGCGCTTGAAGATTGCCTTTTCTTTGTTGCTGGCGCTGCTTTTTTTTAACCTGGTGCCGCCCCTTCGCGGAGAACCGCTCTTTGCCAGGGGCCTGCCGGAAATTGCACTGGTCCTGTTGAGCGAGATGGTCATCGGTATGCTGGTCGGCTTGCTCGCCGAACTGGTTTTTGCCGCAGTCCAGACCGCTGGTCAAATGGTTGGCTTTCAGATGAGCTTTGCGGTCGCCAATGTGGTTGATCCGGTGACCAGTCTGCAGGTTCCGTTGATGGCCCAGTTTTATTATATGTTGGCGATGCTGTTGTTTCTGGCCTTTGGAGCGCACCGCTGGATTTTCAAGGCGCTGGCGGAAAGTTTTTCTTTGATTCCGCTGGCTGGTTTCAGACCGGGAGAGGGCTTGCTGGAGCTGGTGCTGCGTTATTCAAGTGCTATTTTTGCCACGGCGGTTAAAATCTCCGCCCCGCTGATGGCGGCCCTGCTTCTTAGTGATGTCAGCCTCGGAGTGGTGGCCAGAACCGCGCCGCAGATGAATATTTTTATTGTCGGGATGCCTCTGAAAATTCTATTGGGAATGTTTTTGATCGGCTTTTTTTTTCCTTATCTGGCAAATCTGCTGGCTGATTTATATCGCTTGCTGTTTAATGATATTATGTTGCTCTTGAGCGCGGCACGGGGACTCTGACCATGGCGAAAGACCCCAGTAAAACAGAAAAGCCGACCGGGAAAAAGCTGGGCAAGGCTCGGGAAGAAGGGCAGGTTGCCAAGAGTCAGGAAGTGGCGTCGGCTTTTATTCTTCTGGTGGGGCTGGCGTTCTTCTTTTTCGCGGGAGGGGGTTTTTTATCGTCCCCGGCCGAGCTGATGCGCTATATTCTGGGCGATGCCCTGCTTTTTGAGCTGACTCCGGCCATGGTTTATAATCTGTTGCTCATGACCATTCGACAGATGTTTCTGCTGCTTGCGCCGCTGCTCATTCTCCTGCTGGTTGCCGGTCTGGCCGCCAATCTTATGCAGGTGGGCTTTAAGATAACACCAAAGGTCTTAAAACCAAAACTATCCAAACTGAATCCGGTAAGCGGGTTTAAAAGCCGTTTTCTTTCCCTGCGGCCGTTGGTTGAACTAGTTAAATCATGCCTTAAGATCGGCCTTCTCGGTTATATCGCCTATGTTGTTTACAGGCAGAACTTTCTCGGTTTTTTTGAGCTGTTAAACCAGCCGGTCAGTGTTATTCTGGGTTTTATAGCTCGGATTTCATTTCAGATTCTGTGGCGTTGTGGTTTGCTGATGCTCCTGCTGGCTTTTTTTGATTATCTCTATCAGCGTTGGGATTTCATGGAAAATCAGAAGATGAGCAAGCAGGATATCAAAGACGAAATGAAACAGCAGGAGGGTGATCCTCAGGTCAAGTCCCGGATTCGCAGTATGCAGATGAGTGCGGCCCGGCAGCGGATGATGCGGGAGGTTCCTCGGGCCGATGTCGTAATTACCAATCCGACCCATATTGCCGTTGCTCTGATTTACGATCAGGAGCATTCGGAGGCCCCGGTGGTGGTGGCTAAAGGAGCCGGGTTGATTGCGGAAAAAATCAAAAAAATTGCCCGAGAACACGGCGTTCCGGTGATTGAAAACCGGGCTTTGGCCCGGCTTCTTTTTAAAACCGTCGATCTCAATCAGATGATTCCGGAAACCCTTTATCAGGCTGTCGCCGAAGTGCTTGCCTATATTTATCGCCGCGACGGGGCGGCCCGGGCGCATACCTGAAACTTGTTTTAGAACACGAACCCATCAATGGTATTCAGGCCTTCGGCCGAAGTGAATTTTATGGCGGACACAGCTGAGAAATCAACTTTTTTGAACCTTTTTATGGGTCGCGACGCGATCATGGCCTTGGCGGTAATCGCTATTCTGATGGTCATGATTGTGCCCCTGCCGACGATCATGCTGGATGCGCTGCTGGCGATGAACATCAGCGTATCCATTATCATCCTGTTGATTTCGATGTATCTGCTGAAGGTTCTCGAATTCTCGATCTTCCCCGCTCTGCTTCTGGTGACCACCCTGTTTCGACTTTCCCTGAACGTCGCCTCGACCCGCCTTATTCTGCTGAACGGGGATCAGGGAACCGATGCCGCCGGGCAGGTGATCAAGGCTTTCGGGCAATTTGTGGTGGGGGGCAACTATGTCGTCGGAACCATTATCTTTGCAATCTTGGTGATTATCAATTTCATGGTTATCACCAAGGGTTCCGGGAGAATCGCCGAAGTTACCGCCCGCTTCACCCTGGATGCCATGCCCGGGAAACAGATGGCGATCGATGCCGATCTTAACGCCGGAATGATCAGTGAAACCGAAGCCCGAGCGCGGCGTTTGGAGATTCGCCGTGAGGCAGATTTCTTTGGGGCCATGGACGGGGCCGCTAAATTTGTCAGCGGTGATGCCATCGCCGGTATCGTGATCACGTTGATCAATATCATGGCCGGGTTTGTGATCGGAGTTATGCAGCAGGGGATGTCTATGGCCGAGTCCGCCGCTACCTATACCACCTTGACGGTTGGCGACGGCCTGGTCAGTCAGATTCCGGCCCTGATTATTTCGACGGCGTCCGGCATCATGGTTTCACGCTCGGCTGCGGAAGGCAGCATGGGCAGCGATCTGGTCCGCCAGGTGACCGCCTATCCCAAGGTTCTGAGCCTGGCGGCGCTGGCGCTTTTTATCTTCGCACTGATTCCGGGCCTGCCTAAACTTTCGTTTTTTTCTCTGGCCCTGCTGGTCGGATTTATTTCTTTTCTGCTTCATCGGCAGCAGGCTGCCGTGAAACAGGCCCAGATAGTATTGCAGGAGCGTGAGCAGGAACAGGCGGTGGCGGCCGGCAAGGCCACGCCGGAAGCGGTCGAGAAACTGCTGGTTATGGATACTATGGAGCTGGAGGTGGGTTACGCTCTGATCGCCCTGGTCGACGAGACTCAGGGTGGTGATCTGCTCGAAAGAATAAAATTGATTCGCCGCCAGTTTGCGCTGGATCTGGGAATGGTCATGCCTTCAATTCATATTCGTGATAATCTGCAGCTTAAACCGAACGCCTATTCTTTTAAAATCAAGGGCAGTGTGGTGGCCGAAGGCGAGGTTATGATCGGTTATTGCCTGGCTATGGGAGGAGAAGGGATGACTTCCGAGCTCCGCGGCATTGCGACCACGGAACCGGCTTTCGGCCTGCCTGCGTTATGGATTGAGGAACGCCAGCGGGAGCGGGCTCAGCTGGCAGGTTATACGGTGGTTGATCCCTCGACCGTGGTGGCCACTCATCTGGTGGAAAAGATTAAACTCCATTTGCATGAACTGCTCGGTCGTCAGGATGTGCAGAAGTTGGTTGAAAATCTGGGCCAGCGCTATCCCAAGGTGGTTGATGATCTGGTGCCGGCAGTGGTGCCTTGGGGGACCTTGCAGAAGCTTCTGCAGAATCTGTTGCGGGAGCAGGTTTCCATTCGGGATCTGATGACCATTCTTGAAACGATGGCCGACTACTCGACTCAGGTTCGTGATATTGATGTTTTGACCGAGTATGTGCGTCAGAATCTGGCCCGAACGATTGTGGGGAATTATCTTGCCGACAAAAGTCGTTTGTATGTGGTGACCCTTGAACCCGCGCTCGAAGAGCAGGTCAATGCTTCAATTCAGAGAACTGACCATGGAGCGTTTCTCACTCTGGATCCGGGTGTGGTTTATGCTCTGGTCGACCAGCTTCGCAAGTTGCACGAAAAATTCGATAATGTTTCGGCCCGGCCGATTCTTCTTTGCGTGCCGATTGTCCGTTTTCATTTACGTCGACTTTTGGAACGCTTTATTCCGGGGCTGGTGGTGCTCTCCCATAATGAAATCCCGGCGCAGGTCATAGTTCAGGCTCTGGGCCGGATAGGACTGAAGTCCGGAGGCGAGGGTGCGGGTTAAACGATTTTATGGTCGGGACAGCGCCGCGGCCATGAACGCCGTCAAGCTGGCTTTTGGCGAGGAGGCGGTTGTTTTAGAAACGACGAGAAGGCCGGAAGCGAAGCCAGAGGTCCAAATTGAAATACTGGCGGCGATTGATTATGATCCGACTCTGAAGATTATCAGGAAAAAGGATGAAGTGTCGCTTGCGGGTGAAAACGCGGCGTCCATGCTTTTCTCCGCCGGTGGCCGGAAGGCGTCGGGCGTCGTCGGGGCTCGATCCGGCCGGGAACAGGACCGCTGCGATTTTAGGGATGGTTTTGTCGGGAAAGCGGAGTATGAGCTTTTGCGGCGAGAACTTTCATCGGTAAAACGGGTAATGGATCGGTTGGTGGCCGGCAGTGGTCTGGACGAAGACTGGGATGACCCCGCTTGCGCTGAATTGATGGCCGTTTTGCTGGCACGCAAGGTAACTTATGAGCTGGCTCATAAGTTGCTCTCTGAAACTTGGTCGGCGAGTGCGAACCTGTTGTCCCGGAAGAAGAACGCCCTTTGGATCGTGGCGGAGCTCAAGGCCGCCCTGGCTCAACGTCTGATGCGTAAAGTCAAGGTTCTGCCGGTTACGGAGATGGCGCGGGTGCTGACGTTACTGGGGCCGACCGGAGTCGGCAAAACCACAACTTTGGCAAAACTAGCGGCTTTTCTGCGCTCGCGGGGAGAACGCCCGGCCCTGCTCTCGCTCGATACTTATCGCCTGGGAGCGGCCGAACAGATTCAGGAATATGGTAGACGGCTGGAAATGCCGGTTGCCGTAGTCACGAATCGATCGCAATTGTCTGAGGCCCTGCGCCGATTTGCCGGTCATGATCGAATTTTGCTTGATACTATGGGGCGGAGTTCCCGTGACCACGAAGGGCTGGCGACCCTGCATCGTTTTCTGAAGGGGCTTGCCGGCGACACCTTGCTGGTGCTGCCGGCTTCTCTGCAGGAGGAGGATCTACTGGAAAACCTGGTGCGTTTTCGTCCTTTTCTCATTCGGGCCTTGCTTTTCACAAAACTGGATGAAACCAGTTGTTACGGCTCTATTTTAAATGGTTTGAGCTATGCTCGGCTGCCCTTGAGTTTTTTTACCGATGGGCAGAGGGTCCCGGATGACTTCGAAGAAGCCAGCCCTGAGCGCCTGGCGAATCTGTTACTTGATCTGGTTGCAGATGATTGACGGTTGCTAAAGCAAGTTATGAAGACGACGAGAGAGGATATAGTTATGGATCAGGCCTCGGCATTGCAAGGTTCTGGTAAGCAGGTCAAGGTTATTGCCGTTGCCAGCGGCAAGGGGGGGGTGGGAAAAACCAATACGGTAATCAATGTGGCCGCTTCTCTGGCGGCGGAAGGGGCCCGTGTGATGGTGCTTGACGCCGATCTTGGTCTTGGTAATCTTGATGTCATGTTGGGTTTGGCGCCCCAATACAATTTGCAGCATCTTTTTGCCGGCGAAAAAAAATTGGCTGAAATCATCGTTGAAGGTCCGCATGGGGTCAAAATTATTCCGGCGGCTTCCGGAATCCAGGAGGTTACTCGTGGCGGTACCCGGGAACAGCGGATTCTGATGGAGCAGCTGAATCAGTATGCCGACCAGATCGATTTCCTGCTGATTGACGCCGCCGCCGGAATCTCGGATATGGTTACCAGTTTTGTCATGGCCGCCGATGTGGCTCTGATTGTGGCCACCCCGGAGCCGACCTCGATGACGGATGCCTATGCCTTGATGAAAGTGCTCTGGAATCGCTATGGAGAGAAGAAATTTTATCTGCTTTTGAATCAGGTTTCGGATGAAGCTCAGGCTCGTCAGGTGTATTCCCAGTTGAGTCGGGTTGGGGAGAAATTCCTTGACATAACCTTGGTCTTTTTGGGATACGTGCCCAAGGACAAGGCCGTGCCCATGGCGGTCTGTCGGCAGCAGGCGGTGGTTATCTACAAGCCGGAAGCGGCCGCCAGTCGGGCTTTTGTCGAGGTCGCTCGCCGGCTTAAACGTTTGCCGTTCAAGGTTAGGGGCGGCGGGCTTAGTTATTTCTGGCAACGTTTGCTCGGTGGCGAAAGTCGTGAGTGACTTTGAAACAGAAAATCTTGTTTTGTCCGATGATGTTCTGCTGAAAGAATATCTGCCTCTGGTGCGTCGTTTGGCCTATCGTCTGGCTTCTCGTCTCCCGGAAAATATAGAGGTTGACGATCTGATTAACAGCGGGGTTATCGGTTTGCTGGACGCCGTTGGCAAATATGACCGGACTCGCGAGGTTCAGTTTAAAATCTATGCCGAGTTTCGCATTCGCGGGGCCATGCTTGACGATCTGCGGAGTCAGGACTGGGCGACGCGAGGTTTGCGCCAGGAGAGCAACGCTCTGGAAAACGCCTACGCAGAACTGGAGCATAGGTTAGGGCGACCGGCTGAAGATCATGAGGTCGCTGCGGCCATGGGTCTGAGTTTGGAGGAGTTCCATAAACTGTTGGGTCGGGCCCGGGGGATTTCCCTGGTCAATTTCGAAGACCTGAGTTCACCGGCCGTCAATAATCCGCGCGACCCTTTGGAACTGATCTCGCTGATTGAGAATGAAGATCCTTATGTTTTATGTCGGGACCGGGAAGCCCAGGAAATGCTCGCGTTGGCGATTGACAGTTTGGGCGAGCGGGATCGGTTGGTTTTGCAGCTTTATTACTTTGAAGAGCTGAATCTGAAGGAAATTGGTCTGGTTCTCGAGGTCAGTGAGTCCCGGGTTTGTCAGATGCGGACCCAGGCGATAATCCGTTTACGTAACCGGATAAAAAACTTGCGCCGCAAAAAATTTTCGGTTACAAGCTAAATTGCAATTCGGCTAGCAAGGTTTGGTTGGTCTGAATCTCGCCTTCCGGAAATCAGTTGCGGGTGTGTATTCCGCAGCCCAAGCGGACTATCGGCCCGCGGATAAGTGTTCTTAACCGTTCATTTACTTGTTTTCTCAAACTGAAAATGAATTGTTAAGGTAAAAAGTTTCAGAGGGGTCTATGGATAAGAATATGAAAATCATCATTGTTGATGATTTTTCGACAATGAGGCGGATTATTAAAAATATTCTTCGTCAGCTTGGTTTCAACAATGTTCAGGAGGCTGATGATGGAGCGACGGCCTGGCCTAAAATTCAGGCGGAGAATTTTGATCTTGTCATCACGGATTGGAATATGCCGAAAATGTCGGGACTGGAGTTGCTCAAGAATATTCGTAATGATGAGGACCTGAAACATATTCCGGTTCTCATGGTTACCGCCGAAGCTCTGAAGGAAAATATTATTGAGGCCGTTAAATCCGGAGTCAGTAATTATATCATCAAGCCTTTTACGGCCGAAACCATGCAGGAAAAACTGGAAAAAATATTTGGCGGTTGAGTTTCTTTCCGCTGTCCGTGAACAAGATTGAAGGTGAGGGCTGAAGGTGACAAAGGTTGCCGCAGCTCTCACCTTTTTTTGGTTGAGGCGGTTACTTTTTTATGGCGGAATTTTTTACAGTCGAGCACTTTCGCTCTTTTTTTGAACTTTTCAGTGACCCGGTCTGGGTTGTAAACCGGGATTTGCGTTTGGTTTATCTGAATCCGGCGGCGATGGCCAAGTTTGGCTGTAAGGCTGATAACGCGCTCGGCAAGCGCTGTCACCAGGCGCTTTTCGAAAACCATGGTCGTTGTCCTTTCTGTTCTTTTGAGGAGGTGTTTGCCGGTAGGGAAGCCAGGGTTTCCAACTTTACCTTGCTTGACACCGATGGTCGCAATCATGTTTATGCATTAAGCCACTATCCCTGCGCGGGTTATCTTGGGGTGGTTGATTATGTCGTGGCCGTTTGCGTTGACAAAACCGAGGCGGCCGATCTTTTTTCCGAGATTTCCCGTTTGCAGGGACTTGCCGCTATGGGCGAATACAGCGCTGAGCTGAGTCATGAGATTCGCAATCCTTTAAATTCAATTGCCATTCAAATGTCGCTTTTGCAAAAAATGGCGGGACGTCTTGATTCCGAAACGGCAGCCTCTTTTTTGCGTGTGGTGGAAGTTGTACGGGCGGAAAGTGATCGCCTTAACACCTTGGCCGGAGATTTTCTTAAGATGCAGAAGAGTCGGTGCCTGCGTCTGGAGGACTGTAATCCTTTTGTTGAGGTGGCCGGGGTGGCCGAACTGCTGGCGGAAGAAGCCCGCCGCGTCCGGATTGATATCCGTTTGTCTTTTGAAGGTGAGGGGCCATGTTTACGGGCCGATCGGGATAAACTCCGGCAAGCCTTCATGAACTTGATGAAAAATGCGGTCGAAGCTTTAAGCGAGAGTGAAACGGCTGATGCCTTTCTTGAAATCAAGGGTTATTATGACGACCGCCTGGTGTCTCTGAGCTTTGCCGACAATGGTCCCGGAATTCCTTTTTCCCGGCAGGCTCGAATCTTCGACCTTTTTTATACGACGAAAACGTGTGGTACCGGGATCGGTCTTCATCTTTGTCGCGATATCATTCGGGCCCATGATGGTGAAATCAGCTTTGTCAGTGATGATCAGGGTACGGTTTTTAAGGTAGTGCTTCCCGTGGGGGCAAATCCATGAATAAAGCTGGGCAATTTTGTATCGTGGTGGTTGACGATGAGGAACGGGCCGTAACCGGGTTGGTAGAGCTCCTGCGCCTGGAAGGATTCGTGGTTGATGGTTATAGCCGACCCCAGGCCGCTCTGGATCATGTGCGGCGGCATCCGGTTGATCTGCTGCTGACTGATCTCAGGATGCCGGAAGTCGATGGGCTTGAACTTCTTCGTCTGGTTCGGGCCGTAGATCCTGGTCTAAGCGTGGTGATGATAACTGGTCAGGGAGGCGTCAGGGATGCTGTGGCCGCGATGAAAGCCGGAGCGGATGATTATCTGATCAAGCCGATTAACCTTGAGGAGCTTGAGATTACGATAGCCCGGATTCGGGAAAAAAGAGAGCTCCTGGCCCAGAACCGGCTTCTGCGGGAGGCGGCCTTGAGGGGCAGTACGGAGTTCGATTTTATTGGTAGCAGCCCGGCCATGGAAAAAATTTTCCGAGCTATTCGTGATGTGGCGCCGACCATGGCCAGTGTTCTGATTGAAGGAGAAACCGGGACGGGTAAGGAACTTGTCGCCAGATCATTGCACCGTTCTGGTTTACGTTCGGAAAAACCATTGATTACGATTAACTGCGCGGCCCTGCATGAAGGTCTCCTGGAGAGTGAATTGTTTGGTCATGTCAAGGGCGCCTTTACCGGGGCCGTGCGCAATAAGCTGGGGAAATTTGCGTTGGCGGACGGGGGGACCATTTTCCTCGATGAAATCGGGGATATGGCCATGTCGGTGCAGGCCAAGCTCTTGCGGGTTTTGGTTTCAGGTGAATTCCAGCAGGTTGGCGGCGAAAAGACTCACTATGTTGATGTTCGGGTTCTGGCGGCGACCAATAAGGACTTGCGGGCCGAAGTCGCTGCCGGCCGTTTTCGAGAAGATCTTTATTATCGTCTTAACGTGGTTCAGTTTATTTTGCCTCCTTTGCGTGACCGTTCCGGAGACATTGTCATGCTGGTAAAATATTTCTGCGAGAAAATTTCCCGTCGTGATCAGCGCCCCTTGCTTTATCCGGAAAGCGAAGCCATGCGCCTGCTTGAAAATGCTCCGTGGCCGGGTAATGTCAGAGAGCTGGAAAATGTCATGGAGAGGGCTTTCATCTATGCTAAGGATCGTCCGATTGGAGTCGATGATCTGCCTCTCTATTTACAGGAAAACCGTTATGTTCAAAAAAAAGAGGGAGGTTCCGAGGAGCCCGGTGAAAAATTTACTCTGGTTGGTCTGAGTCTTAAGGAGATGGAGAAAAGAATGATTCTCGCCGCTTTGGAGCGCTGTCCGACGAAGACCCAGGCGGCCCGTGAACTGGGGATCAGCGTGAGAAAAATTGAGTATCGTCTTAAGGAGTGGGGACGGTCAATGTAAGGGTTAAAGTTTTTTTTACTTTTGCCGAAAACTACGTGGAGAGTGGCAGGGGCATGGGGTAGAAGCGGAGGCATAAATTAAAGCTTGTTTGGGAGGTTTTTTTATGTATGAAGTTAAGAATTCAATTTCTCAAATGGTCCTGCCTCCGGTGGTGGCGGCTGAGAAAATGAGAGCTGAAACCAGAATCCCCAATCGGGACGCGGATGTCAGGGGGCGTATCCTGAATGTTCGCAGCGGTCGAATTCGGCCGCGCCGCTATTCACCGATGCCTTACGGCGGGGTTAACCGGCGGCAACCGCGTGACCAGCGCCGGATGACCCAGGGTCCGGATGGTCTTGAAGACCGGGTCGTGACTTTGTTGGTTCCGGCCGGGACCAGACTGGATCGTATGGCCGGAAAAGAGGTTTTGCTGAAGTTGCTGCCGTGATTCGATCGGAACAGTCAGCTGGGTTTAGTTTTATTTCCCGGTGGTTGGTAGTGGTCGGTAAAATCCTTGATGCGGATAAAGGTTTTGCGGCTGGTGGCATGTTCGAGGCGGCAGGCATCAAGTTCAGCGGTTTCGTGATCCAGATCGAGAACTCGTGTCAGGAAATTATAGAAAGTTTTATGACGTTCGCCAATCTCCCGGGCGATCTTTTCTCCGGCCTCCGTCAGGGTCAGAAAGCTGTAGCGTTCGTAATTGACCAAGCCTTTTTCGGCCAGCCCTTTCATTGCCCCGGTGACGCTCGGCATCTTTACGCGAAGCTGCCTGGCGACATCCTTGACCCGCGCAACTCGTTGTTCTTTTTGGATGTTCAAGATGGTTTCAAGGTAATCCTCCATGTTTGACGTCAACCCTTCCTGCTCTTCCTGGTTGCTCATGGCCGTGCTCCTTTCTGCTTGTCAGGGCCTCGCTTAAGTTTCTTAGTCTTACATAAGTCGTATAGTTTCCCGGGTCGAATTTGTCAAATTATTGCTGCGGATTTACGCTTTATATCCTCTCTGGTCATGGTATGGTAATTGCTGTGTATTGAGATGGCGGCTTGAAGTCGGTATTTTCTGCCTTTGGGCGTAGAGTTTTTTTAATGTTTTACCGAAGGGGAATAACTGCAAAACTCTGTTCAGGTAATCTTTTAACCTCATCATGTGCCGTCCTTGGAGAACCCGATGAACCATGAGATGTATTCGGCTTTGAGCGGGGCATTAAGCAACGAGAGGCGTCAGGAGATCATAGCGAATAATCTGGCTAACGTCAGCAGCGGTGGTTTTCGACGTGATGTGCCTTTGTTTGCCACGGTCTACGATCGGATCAGCGGCCCGGCCGTCCTGCCGAGCGGGCGGGAAACGCTCGAATATAACAGTTTTGCCGTATATGACGGCAGCTGGATTGATTTTCAGACCGGAAACATGCTGGAAACCGGCAGTTCTCTGGATGTGGCCCTGGATGGAGAGGGTTTTTTTGCGTTCAAGCGAGCTTCCGATGGCAAAATTTATTATGGTCGGGATGGTCACTTTCGTCTTAATGAGAAGCAGGAACTGGTTGCCATGAATGGCGATCAGGTTCTGGCGGCCGGGGAAGGGGATGAACCGTTGGTTGTGGCCAAAGAAAATTTTCAACCGGGGGATCTGAAGTTCGGCAAGTTGGGTGACCTGGTGTTGGCCGGGGAGCCGATTGGTGCCTTGCGTCTGGTTACCTTTGCTAATCTGCAGTGTCTGGAAAAGCTGGGGGATTGCGGTTTTCTCGAAACATCGTTTTCAGGAGAGCCGCTACCGGCCGATAAGCTGGTGGTCAGGCAGGGGGTACGTGAACTGTCCAATGTCAATCTGATCGAAGAAATGGTCAGTATGATCGAAGTTGCCCGGCAGTATGAAAATCAGCAAAAAATAATTATCAGTCTGGACGAAATCAACAAGCTGGCGGCCAAGGGGATTGTCGCGGCCTGATCCGGGTCACCTGGCAAAGCTTGGTAAAATAAAAATTGGTTATACCGAATTGGGGGAGATATGATTAGAGGGTTATTTACATCGTCTACCGGGATGACGGCTCAGCAGCTCAATATTGATGTGATCGCTAATAATCTGGCCAACGTCAACACCGCCGGATTTAAGAAAAGCCGGGCTGATTTTCAGGATTTGATGTACCAGACCATGGTGCGGGCCGGAACGACCTCTGCTACCGGAGAGGAAATTCCGACCGGGGTCCAGGTCGGTTTGGGGACCAAACCGGCGGCAGTGTACAAAATTTTTACCCAAGGCAATTATCAGGAGTCCGGTAACGAACTGGATATGGCGATTGAAGGTGATGGTTTCTTCCAGGTGTTGCTTTCCGATGGAACAACCGGCTATACCCGAGCCGGGGCGTTTAAACTGGACAGCACCGGCAATCTGGTGACTTCAGATGGCTACCCCATGCAACCGGCGATCAATATTCCCAGTGATACGACCCAAATCACGATTACCGCCGACGGTACGGTATCCGTGATTCAGGCCGGTCAGGAGACTTCGAGCCAGGTCGGTAATGTTGAACTCGCCAGTTTTCCCAACCCTTCCGGGCTTGATGCCATCGGTCGCAATCTATTTCGCGAAACCGATGCTTCCGGAGTTTCGACAACCGGAACTCCGGGAGCCGATGGCCTGGGCACTATCAGTCAAGGCTTTCTGGAGATGTCAAATGTGTCAGTAGTTGAAGAAATGGTCAATATGATTGTTGGTCAGCGCGCTTATGAGGCCAACTCCAAATCGATTCAGACCTGTGATGAAATGCTCAAAACCGCAGGGACGCTGAAGCGCTAAGGTATTTTTAACGAGGGGTGTGTTATGGATGGGATTGATTTTTTCGTCGGCCTTTCGCGGCGTCTGGGGTGGTTGTGTTTCAGTCTGCTGTTGGTCTTTGCGTCCTGGGCGGAGGCCGGGGAGGGAATTTCCGCGGAAATCAGGTCGCGCCTGGAAAGTGAGATTTTGGCTGAGGTGGCAAAGGTTAATCCCGGGATAGAGCAGCTTCAGGTCGCTGAGGCAGACGAACTCGCGGCCTGGTTGACTGAAAATCAGGATGTTGAATTTTTTACCCTCAGTCAGGTCGGTTGCTGGAATCGGAGAAACGGTCTGCTTCCGGTACAGCTGGAAGCTGGAGCGAAGAATGGTTCCAGGCGTCGTTGGCTGAAAATAGGCATTAAAGGAAAAGAGCCGGTCTTGCTGGCTGGGCGCAATCTGGTGCGCGGTGAGCCGGTGCAAAGTTCTGATTTTGAATCCCGGTTGATTGATTGCCAAGATATCAAGATGGAAGCGGTTAATAATCTGCCGGGAGGAATGTTTTATCAGCTGGCCGTGGGTTTGCGGACCGGAGAGCCTCTGCTGGCCCGGCAACTGAGGCCGTTTATCTTGATCAAGCGGGGCGAGCTGGTTCAGGTTGTTCTGGAAGATGGCGGAGTTAGAATCAGAACCAAGGGCGTCGCCATGAAAAACGGCACCCTGCAGGAGGTTATTCCGGTTAAAAATCCCGCATCGCTGAAGCTCTATCAGGCTCGGGTTGTGGGCTCGGGTGAGGTCACGGTAGTTTATTAGGGCCTGGTGGTTTTATCGCTCTCTTACAGTTCGTTTTCAGGTTTTAATGACAGCCTTTATTCTGGCTGAAATAAAATGAACTTGCAAGAAGGCTTGATAATCGCAAAAAAAAACAGGATGGCTCAGAAACCGTTTCAGATAGGTGTAAAGTTATGGCGAGGATAAAATTGAGTCTGGTGCTGGGGGGCTTGGGGTTGATTTTCGGCTTGCTGCTGGGGGCCTGCGGTCATGATCAGGGTCTGCGGCCAGGCGTGGTGCCGGTGGTCCGCCCTCAGGAGCCTTTGCCGAGTTCGCATTCCCGTGGGGCGACGGAATCCTCCTATCAGAACGGATCCCTGGTTAACCTGAATGCCGGTGGCCGGGATGAATTCGTGCATATTTTTAGTTCCCGTCGAGCGCGCTGCGTCGATGATATTGTTTATGTTCTGGTTAACGAGGAGTTCAAAGGAAGCGGAACGGCCACAACTTCCAGTGACGGAAAAAACAGCACGAAGTATTCGGTTCCCGGACTTTTCGCGTTAAAAAAATACCTCGGAGATCTGGGCCAGACGGATGATTGGCTGGAAACCGAACGCAGTAATCAAACTTCGGGTGCCGGGGCCACCAGTCGCAGTAATAAGCTGACCGCGAGGATTGCGGCCCGGGTGACCGAGGTTCTGCCAAATGGTGATTTTCGTATCATGGGGACTCATTTTACTCAGGTTAACCATGAAGATCATTTTGTCACGGTAAGCGGCATTATCAGGCCTACGGATATTTCGGCGGACAACTATATTCTTTCTTCCGCGATTGCCGAGGCGCGGATTGAGTACAGCGGCAACGGCACCATCGGCACCAAGCAGGGCGTCGGCTGGGGCACTAGAATCATGGATGTGGTCTGGCCTTTTTAACGGCTGAAAACAACAAGGAGTTTTGCCGGAATGCGAAATTTTACCGGGCGGTTGCTGATTGGTTTTTTGCTGGTTCTTCTTTTCTGGGCGAATGGCTGGTCTGCTCGACTGAAGGATATTTCTCATATCAAGGGAGTGCGCAGTAACCAGTTAGTCGGTTACGGTCTGGTAGTAGGGCTCGGTGGCACCGGTGATGATACCAAAAAGGGGAAGTTTGCCAGTGAAGCGATGGCTAATATGCTGGATAAATTTGGAATTTCCGTGGATGCTGCGACTATCGACCTGGACAATGCGGCGGCCGTGATGTTAACCGCGGAACTGCCGCCCTTTGCCCGTAATGGTTCTCGGCTTGATGTTTTGATTTCATCAATCGGCGATGCCGAGAGCCTTCAGGGGGGGACTCTGATGTTGACCCCGCTGCGCGGTCCTGACGGCCAGGTCTATGCCATGGCTCAAGGGCCGATTTCAGTGGGAGGCTTCAGCTTGGGGGGCGGCGGTGGACGACAGGCGAAAAATCATCCGACGGTTGGTCGCATCGCTAATGGTGCCATAGTTGAGCGCGAACCACCTTCGACTATGTTCATCGATGGTAAAATTGTCCTGACCCTGAACCAGCCCGATTTTATGACGGTTGCCCGGGTTGCGAAAACCGTGAATGAAACCTTTGAGAAGGATATCGCCGTTCCGGTTGATGCCGGAACCATAGAAATAGTTCCTCCGAGCCGCGAGAGTCAGATCCTGATTCCATTTCTTGCCTTTGTCGAAAATCTTCAGGTAGCTCCCGACAGTCGTGCCCGGGTGGTGATTGATGAGCGGACCGGGACCGTGGTGGTTGGACGCAATGTGATGCTGGATGCGGTCGCGGTGGCCCACGGTGATTTAAGTATTCAGATTACCTCGATGCCGGTGGTTTCTCAGCCGTCGATGCTTTCCGAAGGGAAAACCGTGGTCGCGCTGGAGAAGGACACAAAGGTTGAAGAAAAAACCGGCAAGCTGATAACCGTCTCTCGTGGGGTCAATATTGATGATCTGGTCAAGGCCCTGAACGCTCTTGGCGTGTCGCCGCGTGATTTGATTGCCATCTTTCAGGCCATCAAGGCTTCCGGATCGCTGCATGCCGAGCTTGAAGTTATTTAGGTCGGGGTTGGTTTCGAGGCAAAGACTATTTCGGACCCCGGTTTGTTGTTGGCATAAGGGTTGCAAAATACAATTCAGGAGTTCCTGAAGGAGGAAAAAAATGCCTACCAGGCTGCTCCCGGCGTTTTCGCCGAGTAATGCGGAATCAGAAAATATCGTGAATCGACTGGAAAGCGCTGCGACCGTGAAGCGAGGAGTCGAGCGGCAGGCCAAGCTGAAGAATGCCTGTCAGGGTTTTGAGGCTATCTTTTTGAATACGATTCTGCAGGAGATGCGAAAAAGCCTTACCGATGACGGGATTCTGCCGACCAGCAGCGCGATGCGAACCTGGCGGCAGCTCTTTGACAATCAGTTAGCTGAGTCCCTGGCTTCTCGACAGGAGATGGGGGTGGCGAAAATGCTTTATCAGCAGCTTCGAGAGATGGAGGGCGATAAAAACTTTAGATAAGGCAAAAAAAACTAAAGTTTTTTCTCGCGGAGTCGATAAAAGAAGGCGAATGGTTTTTCCCGTCGATTTCAGCGAGGTGTAAAAATGAGTATTACCAATGTAGGTTCGGCTCTCTATGCGAATGCGGCGCGGGCGCTTGAGGCTGCCCGCAAAGGCGCTGAGGCAAAGAAGACCGAGGCGGCAATCAGCGCCGGTTCTCCGGATGAGGGTGACAAGGTTACCATCTCATCCCGAGGCAGCGATCTCGGACGCTTGGTGGAGTTAAGCAAGGCCGCTCCCGAAGTAGATGGTGCCCGGGTCGCCGCATTGAAGAGTTCTCTTGAAAATGGGTCGCTCAGGGTTGACAGCCGTGAACTGGCGGCTAAGATGTTTCAGGAAATGAGTCTCGAGTCTCTGTTCTGAATGGTACCTGGGTAAATTTTACTCGTTTGTTAGCAAGTTCTTTCTGTCGGCCCGAGCGGTTTCTGCTCGGGTTTTTTGTTGGCTGACTGTTTGTCCGCACACTCCCGTTAATCTGTGGATTAAGTTTATTTTATGATCTTTCCGGAGGGGGAAATGCAAATTCACTATCAGAGCCTGGTGCGACTGTTGGAAAAAGAACTGGAAGCTTTCAGTCGGGTGGCGGTGTTTTATGAAACTCTGGCTGCCGGTCTGGCTGAGGGTGCCTTACCGGAGGTGTCCGAGTTGCTTGCCGGTGGGGCTGCTTCAATTGATAGCCTGGCTCGGATAAAAGAAGAAAAACGCCTTTTTCTGGAGGCTTCCCAAGTTGGCGCGCTGAGGGATTTGTTGATTGTGGAGACTCCGTTTAAGATCCGCCAACTAATCGGTAACCTGGGGTCTGAACTGGTTCGTTTACGGCGCAGGATCGAAGAAAGCAGCCGAAAGATTCGCGGTTCGCTGGATGCCTTGCAAATGATTAACCGGCGGCGGCTTGATTTTTTTCAGCAGCTATGCCCGGCGGCGATCGGCTATCAGGGGCGTGGCCAGGTGTCCGGCAAGACGATTCCCTGTAGCGGTTTAAACTATTGTGGCATGATCTGACTGTTAGCGGCTATTTTATTGATTTTCGGAGGCTTTGCCTGAGATGGTAGTCGGTCTTTCCAATGCTTTGAATACGGCCAAGGTCGGTTTGATGGCGAATATGACCTCGATTGATATCGTCGGGCATAATATCGCCAATGTCAATAACCCTGACTATCGCCGTCAGGTGGCCACGCTTGAAACCACCAATCCGATACCCAGCGCCGAGGGACCTCGGGGTACCGGGGTGCAAGTCAGTCGGATTGAATCCCTCTATGATCGTTTTCTTTTTCGCCAGATCAGTTATGAAACCGCGAATCAGGGACGCTGGGAAGCCCTGGCCGGCAGTCTCGACAGTGTCGAACGGGTGTTCACCGATCTGGATGATAATGGTCTGGCGGCCCAGATGGCCGAATTCTGGGGAGCCTGGGAAGATCTCGCCAATCAGCCGGAAGGCAGCATCGAACGCGCCACGCTGGCTGGTAAAAGTCAGGTTGTGGCCGCGACTATGAACTCCATGGGTGAGGATTTGGCTTTTCAGCGGCAGGTTGTGAACCGCTACATAGAGACCGGCATCAGTGACATCAATGGTCTTGCCGACGGTCTTAAGGATCTGAATCGGGCCATTCTCAACACCGAAATCAACGGCGGTCAGGCCAATGACCTGCGGGATAAACGTCTGGCTCTGCTTTCCGATCTTTCGGAGCTGGTCGACATTGATTATAACGAGGATAACAGCGGGCAGATGAACATCATGCTGGCCGGGGGAAAACCGTTGGTGTTGGGTAGCGAGGTTTTTCATCTGCAGAGTCGACTCGATGACGAGGGTGATGTTCATGCCTATTTCGGAAACGAAGGGGTTCCGATTGATGATCTGATCGGCAGTGGAAAGTTAAAAGGCTGGATGGATGGAAGAAGCGAGTTGGCCGCAGCTCAGGACGGGCTTGATCAAATGGCCGGGGCCCTGATTTTCTCAGTTAATCAGGCGCATTTTCAAGCTTATAATCTGGATGGTGAAAAGGGTCTGACCTTTTTTGAGCACGCGATCGAATTGAATGCCGGCAATGACAATGTGGGTGCCGCCCGTATTTCTTTCTTCGTCGATGCAACCAGCGCCACGGCGCCGGAGGGTATCGCCTGGGCGAGCTTGGCCAATTACGATGATTTCGAAATTCGTTTCACGGCCGATTACGTCAGTGGCGGCGGTGCCGATGAGTTCGTTGTCGTTAATACGACGACCGGAGTGGAGCTGGATGCCGCCTCGTACTCGATTGATGAGAGCAATGCCGCAAGCGGCCGTCTGGTCATCAGCTTTAACGACAGTACCGATACGGCGCTTGCTCCGGATAAAGGTTATCATCTGGAACTTGATTTTGGTTCTGATACCGCGCCTCGGGCCGGTGATACCTTCTCCCTTTCCTTTTCCGGTAACGCGGCCTGCACGATCGAATTCAATCAGGATCTGAAAAATCCCGACAAAATCGCCATTTCCGATAATTATTTTGAGGTGCCGGGCAATAACAAGGTCGCCCTGGAAATCGCCCAATTACAGCATCAACGAATTATTGAGGGCAGTTATACTTTCAGCGAATATTATACCGGTCTGGTCAGTCGGGTGGGCTCGGCCTCCTATACGGCCCAGTCGCGGCAGAGCCAGTCGGAAATGGTTCTGCAGCAGCTTAAAATTCGGGAGGAAGCCGTTTCCGGGGTTTCGATTGACGAGGAGATGGTCAACCTGATCAAATTCCAGCAGGGTTATAAGGCCACGGCGCGGATGGTGACCGTGATCGATGAATTGATGCAGGTTCTTAATGATATGCTCTGATTCAGGGGAGCCTGGGCGATGAGGTATGAATTATGATTCGGACGACGCAAAACCATTTTTTCATGAGTGTCGACAGCAATCTTTCTCGGATTATGGAGGAACGCGATCGCTATCTGCAGCAGATTTCAACGGGTAAAAATTTCAGCAAGGTTTCCGAGACTCCGGTCAGTGCCACGGCGGTGTTGACCTATAAGGCGGAAGAGGTCAAAATCAGTCAATTGGGACGTAATCTGGTGCAGGGGGATATTCAGCTGATGGCGGCCGGCACGGTGGCCGACGAGGTGCATGGCATGCTTTACAATGCCAAAAGCGCGACGACCGCCTGGTCGAGTACTCAGGACGAGGGTCAGCAGCAGACCATCATTCAGCAGCTGCGCCAGTTTGAGGACCAGCTTTACGGTCTGGCCAATACGATTAACAACGGAGGCTCACTGTTTGCCGGTTATCAGCGGCGAGCGGAAGAAACCTACAGTAAGATTTCGACCTCTGATTTTCATCTGGGCGCGGTTTATAACGGTGACGGCGGCACGATTGCCATGGAGGTCGGTATTAAGCAGACCCTGCAGTTGAACGTGGTCGGCGGCGGCTATACCCTGGATGGTCGGCAGATAGAGGGTTTTTTCAGTCAGGAAAAAACCCGGGACAGTGATGCCCGTGATGTTTTTGAGCTTTTTTCCCGTCTGATTGCCGGCATGGAAGATGGCAGCAATGAGCGCTATTTGACTGCCAGTGAATATCCGTTGACAACGCTGCGCAATCTGGCGGCGGGAGAACTTGAAGTGGTCGCGGCCGATGGCTCAGCCACGGCCATTCCGGCCACCCATACCGGGGCCGCAGCTGGCGCCGAGGCCGCTTCTTATAATGCCTGGAATATCAATGATGCGGGTACGTCGGTGACGGCTCACCTGCGAGCCGAGGTGACGGCGGCCGCGGCGGTGCCCAATTTTACCATGGGTGATTCACTGGTGCTGGCGGCCGGTGATCTGAAAATCAATGATGTCGAAATCGGGGCGGTTACCTTTGCCGAGGTTTCGAACAGCGATGTCGAGGCCGGAAACAACGCGGCCTTGCAGAATATCCGTGCCTTGGCGAGCGCGATTAATTCAAAAAGCGATGAAACCGGAGTCTGGGCCACCTATGTTCCTGAAAGTGATACCTCGTACCCCCACGAATACAGTCTGGTTTTGACGGCTAATCAGGCCGATGGTGAAAGTCTCAGGATCGAACTGAATAACGACGCCCATCTGCAAACCGGTTTGGGTTCGGCCGCAGGAAGCGTGGACTATCATCCTGGGGCCTTGGGGGATGCCGAAAACACGGCGGCGGAGGTTGTCGGTCATGGCAATGTCTACAGCAGTAACAACGGGGCCGTGACCCTGGAATCCGCAGAAACTTTCGTGGTGCGGGAAGTTTCTGCCGGGGCTTTGACGGAAACCTTGGGTTTGTCCGTCAATGGGGGTCTGAATCGACATGAAACCAGCAGTGTACTTGATCAGAGATTGACGGAGATGACCGGTTATCTCACTCATTTCACCAGTGAACGGGCCGCGGTGGCCGCCCGCCGCAATCATATTGAATCAAGTCAGACAAGTCTGGATGTCCGCTCCGGTAATCTGAAGGACGCCATCGATAACCTCGAAACCGTAAATATGGCGGAAGCGATCATGAAGTATTACGCGGCCCAGAATTACTATGAAGCAACCCTGGCTTCGACCACCCGGGTAATCAATACGTCGATTCTTGATTATTTGTAATTTCCAGGTAAGCCGGCTCAAAGGCTGGTGGCTTTCACTGGAGTGGCCGCAATAGAGGTCTGTGAGTGCTATTCAGCTCAGACCTCTATTGATTTATAGAAATCCGGATATTCTGGGGAAACGATCCCGATTTCCTGTGGAAATTAGGTCATCTCCTCGGAATACCCGCCGGAATATCCGGGTGGGCTGAATGGTTATGGTATGGCATAGAAATAAGTAATGCGTCCGCAGTGATTTTTTTCTAAAGTTTCAGGGAAAGATGACGAAAAGCTAGTTGATTGTAGAGATAAACAGAATAAGACCGAAATAGAAGAGCCTGTCGATGAAGGAAAGGGGGGGCTGAAAAAGGCAGGTAAATGGTTTTGTTATAATTGATAAGAAGGAAAAGGTTCACCGGCAATTTAACCCCGGCAAGAAGTGCCGGGAACAAACCTAGAAAAGGAGAGTGTAATGAGAAATATTTCGTTAACCGCTGGCATGCGGCAGAATCTTTACAGTTTGCAGAGTACGGCGCAGTTGATGGATCAGACCGCGGGTCGTTTAAGTTCCGGAAAGAAGGTTGAAACCGCTCTGGATGATCCGATTAACTATTTTGCCGCCGAAGGTCATCGTCAGAGAGCCAGCGACCTCACCGCCCGTAAGGATGAAATGGGTGAAGCGGTGCAGACCGTGAAAGCCGGCAACATCGGCATTGAGTCGTTGGTCGATCTGGTGGCTTCAGCCAAATCGCTGGTCAATTCGGCCCTGTCGGCGGATTCTTCGGCCGATATCAAGAGCCTTGAGTCCCAGTACAATATCCTGATGACTCAGATTGACGAATTGGCGCTTGATTCGGGTTATAAGGGGATTAATCTGCTTGACGGTACCGATGACGAACTGAAGGTTTCCTTCGATGAAAAAGGCGATGCGTCGGTGACGCTGACCGGATTTGATGCTTCGCATGAAGGGCTTTCTCTGACGACCATTACCGAAGGTTCCTGGGTAGACGGCGGCACCGCCGGCGCCGTCGACGCAAAGGGTGATAAGTCAAATCTGAATGAAGCACTTGACCGTCTCGATAGTGCCAGATCGACGCTGCGTGATGAGTCCAAGAAGCTGGCCAACAATCTTTCAACAATCACGATTCGGCAGGATTTCACCTCCAACATGATCAGAACCCTTGAAGACGGGGCTGATAATCTGACCCTGGCCGATATGAACGAAGAAGGGGCCAATATGCTGATGCTGCAGACTCGGCAGGGTTTGGGAACCTCTTCTTTGAGCATGGCTTCGCAGGCGGCCCAATCGGTTCTGAGACTCTTCTAGACAACGGTAGTCTGAATTTATAGCCTTCGGTAGAGCTGGTTTTACCAAGGGATAAGACAGGAAAGGCGCCGGAAGGATATGGAACGCTTTCCGGCGCCTGCCGCTAGCGAAGGAGAGAGAGGAGGTTGTGAAGATGAAGGCTGTTAACCTAACTGTACAGAGTCTTGCCTCTGATTACGGTTCTCTACGGTCTTCAAGCCTCGGTTCGTCGTCCCGAGCGTCTAGAATTGCGGTTCGTGGAGCCGGCGGAGGGGAACAGGCTGCAGAAAAAACTTTCGCGGACGAAGTGAAAAGTGATAGTGATAGACTGGTTCGGAGTGCGGTCGGCCGGGTGGCAACCCGGGAATGGCGGGAGAATGTCGAGCTTTCGTATGGGGTTCGCGGGGCCGACCAGGCCATGGTTGAGATCGGTGAACGGCTGGGGGAAGCCAAAGCCGATTTGACGAAAATCGTCAAGATGTTTCCGCCCTATCCGCGGGATAGTGATGAACGAGTCGAGCTTTTAAACAGCTATCGTTCCCTGCGGGCGCAGATTGACAGGCTGACCTTCCCTCCGGATAATGAAAGCGCGGCCCAGATCATGAACGGCAGCGACTTGTTGCCGGTTGATTATCAAGGCTTTGCGGTGGTGCCCGGCGAGGAAGGCCTGGCCCTGATGGAACCGGCGGCGCCGCTGAATGAGCTTGAGGATGATGAGCTGGTGCCGCTGATTGATGATCTGACAAGAGCCGAAGCGATTCTTGCCGACCGGCGTCTTACCTTGCAGAAGACGCTGAGCGGTGGTGATGGGTCGGAGAGCGATGCGTCACTGTATGATGAAATGAGTCTTCGGGTGGGGAAGCGTATCGGCGAGGTCGCTTTTTCTCTGGGGCGGCAGGAAACCGGAATGCATGTTGATCTGCTGTATATCGATTGGCAGGAATAGATTGGTCCTTGGCGATGGCTTTAAAAATCAGCCTGCGTCCGCATGAGAAAATCGTCGTTGCAGGTGCCGTAATCAAAAATGGGGGTAAGCGCAGCGATCTGGTGATTGAAAACAAGGTCCCGATTCTGCGGGAGAAGGATCTGATGCGAGATGAGGATGCTGATACCCCATGTCGGCGGATTTATTTTGTGGTTCAACTGATGTATCTGGATGAGGCTAACCTGAAAAGTTATTTCCAGAATTACTGGCGTCTGGTGGAAGATGTGCTCGCGGCCGCCCCTAGTATGACAAAATATCTGGATCGCGTCAGTGAACATCTGGTAGCGGGTGATTATTACCAGGCCCTGCGTCGGTCCTGGGAATTGATTGATTATGAGAAGGAGGTGTTAAGCCGTGTCAAACCCCATTAACGCTTACAAAAAGATTGTGAAAGATACCCTGTCTGGCCGGGAGATTGAGGCTGCGGTACTGATTAAGGCCGCGGAAAAATTGCAGGAGTGCCAGCAGCATTGGAACAGTAGCGACCGCGATAAGAAGCTTGATGAGTCAATCAAATTCAATCAGCTGATCTGGAGTATCTTTCAAAGTGAGTTGGCGTCTGTGGATAATCCTCTACCCAAGGAATTGCGCGCAAATCTTTTACGGCTAAGTGCTTTTATCGATAAAAGATCCCTGGAGACCATCGCTTATCCAGCGTCTGAAAAACTGAATATTTTAATCAATATCAATCGGAATATCGCGGCCGGTTTGCGGGAACGGCCCCAGGCGGCCTAGACTTGAGATATGAAATTATCCTGTAGCTGTCCAAAAGCGACTTCAATCTGAGGAATCGGGCCCCATTGAAGTCGCTTTTTTGATTTTTTTCGCCGCTTGAGCGCGGTGGTTGTTCTTCAGAGTGGCGGCCAGCTCGCGGCCGGCGATCGCGATAACCTCCGGGGTCAGATTGTCGTCGTAAAGATCTGTGAAGGCTTTTTTGCCGAGGTTGACTCCATCGCGTAGGCAGATCGCGGCGGCGTGGAGAACCCGGGCGGCTTGATATTCCGGTACCTGCGCTAAAAGTTTTTTCAGACGGTCAGCCGCCGGAGCCGCCGGATATCCCAGGTGAAGTTCATAGAGGGAGCGGTTAAAATAGGGCTCTTTCATCAACGGTTGCAACCGGCAGGCTTGTTCGGCGGCGGCCAGTGCCTCTTTGGTGCGGCCCACGGCAAACAGGGCGCTGCCCAGATTCAGCCAGGCTTCCGCGTTATTCTTTTCCTGTTTGAGAAAACGCCGCCAGAGTTCGATTGCTTCCCGGTGTTTATCCAGCATGCCGGCCTGAATGGCAAGTTCTCGCAGGGCCAGGGGCGTATCTCCCATTTCTTGTAGTTTACATAAGCCCAGCTCTAAATATTTTTCTCCCTTGGCTCGATCGGCGGCCTGATCAAGCTTGCCGTAATGATGAATAATGATCTCGCAGGGTTCGGGTGTTATTGCAAGCTTTTCCAGGGATGGTTCAAGCAGTTCATGAATCGGGAATGAGAAACGGATTCGTTGGTCTCGGGTCCAAAGCCGGGTCTTCAGGCTGGGCAGCCAGGCTCGGCCCCGTTCGTTTTCTGGGTAACTGCCGCTATTGGCGCGGGCGCCGACGATGTCGTTGCGGCTTATGTAATTGCGGGTCAGAAGCTGAAACGCCCGAAGACGCTTTATTGGTGAAGTGACAATTTCTTTTAATTTATGCAGGTCGTCGGGGGCGATCAGTTCATCCGGGTCAATTACTAGAATCCAGCGGCCTCGGGCCTGTTCCAGGGAAAAATTGCGGGCCGCGGCAAAATCATCCCGCCACGGAAAAGAAAAAACCCGGGCGTCAAAACTTTCAGCAATCTCGCAACTGGAATCATATGAGCCGGTGTCGACGTAAATGATTTCATCTGCGACCGTCTTGACACTTTGCAGGCAGCCGTGCAGCCAGGCGGCTTCATTGCGGCCAATCAGGCAGACGCTCAGATTTATTGAGTGATCACCGCGTCCGGGGTGGAAGGGTGTCTTTCATGCCCCGGTCGCCTCATGTTTGTCGAGCATTTCCAGGCTGCGGCTCGCATCCTGATTCCAGGGCTCGATATCAAGGACCAGGTTGAAGAAAGAGCGGGCCTCTTCCGGAGCGTTAAGAGCCAGGCAAATGTTGCCGATCATCATCAGGGCTTCAAGATCTTTGGGCGCGCTTTTCAACACCTCGTGATAGTGCTGCATGGCTTCTTCCGGCTGCTGACGAACAACAAAAAGAAAGTCGGCCAGGTTTTTGCGAAAGGTGATATTCTGAGGGGCTAGGCGGACAGCCTCCCGGTAGTTGGCCTCGGCTTGGTCGAGTTTTTCCAGCTGATGGGAAATGACGCCAAGATCATTATGGGCCAGAGCGAAGCCGGGGCAAGAAGTAATAAAAGCAGAGATTTTTTTTTCCGTATCGGAGTTATTACCCGCAACGAAATCTGCGGCTATGCGTTTATATGTTTCAGATGGATCACCTGTGAAAACTTCTAAGACCCGTTCGGTATCGTTATCTGTGTCGGGCGAGAAGGAAGGCGATTGTCTGTCGGAAAGTTTTTTTATTTCTTCCTTCAGATTATTATTTTCAGGATTTATTTGTTTCGCTAAATCAAAAAAAGCAGTGGCTTCTCTTGTAAAATGACCTCCCAGATCTGCGCAGATGCGCCCCATAGCCAAGATTGCGTCAAAATCTTTTGGGTTTTCGACAAGGATTTGACGGTAATGGACTAAAGCATTTTCTGCTTCACCTTTGGCAAAATATAATAAATCCGCAAGATTTTTTCGGTAAACCACTTCTGTCGGATCAAGTCCCACTGCTAGACGATAATGGTTTAAGGCTTCTTCCTTCTTGCCTTTGCGCCAGGCAATTACCCCATAATCATTGTGGGCTCTTGCTCTCAGAAATTTCTCCTTACTAATGAAATCCGCCAATATGCGACCGGCCTCATCGAGATTGCCGGCAGCAGCGAGAGCTTCGCTTTCATTGAAAAACAGTTCGATAGTATTTTTCGACATATGCGGATCCCTTTTTTGAGGCTATTAAGTTGAGCTGTTCTGATACATTTTCGAGGTTAAAATATTGATGGCCGGTAAATTGCAAACCTGATGTCATTGAGCTGCTGATTTCGTTTCATTTACTTGGATACAGGACGTAGCCATAATGATGTTGACCTTGTTTGAACGGCGATGTTATATTCGCAAATAAATAGGTTGATGTTTCTATATCATAGCCAATCCCCCTATGCAAGTGTTGAAAAGAATTTAACTTATGCTGGTTAGCGCAGTGGTTTCAACCTATAACGCCGAGCGTTTTATTGAAGGTCGCTTGCGTAATTTATTGGCCCAGTCCTTATTTCGGAAAGGTCAATTAGAGATCATAGTGATTGATGCGGCTTCGCAGGAAGGCGAGAGCTCTATTGTCAGAGATTTCGCCCTAAATAATCTGGGCATTCGCTATTATCGATGCCAAACAAGGGAAACCGTGTATGCTTCATGGAATCGGGGGGTGAATCTATCTCGGGGGCAATATTTTATTAATGCCAACTCCGATGATCTTTTTGTAGAGGACGGTCTGGAAAGGTTAGTCGAAGTTTTGGAAAAACGGCAAGAATTGGGAGCGGTCTACGGAGACTGGTATTATACCGTGACTGAAAACGATTCTTTGGTTCCGAGTGCCACGAAAACTTTGCATCGCTACCCTGATTTTTATTCCCCGTTGCTGTTTTATTTACAGGTGACCTCGCATGCTCTCATGGTGCGACGTGAGTTGTTTGAGAAGATTGGTTATTTTGACGATAAGATGGTGGTTTGCGGAGATCGTGACTGGGTTTTCCGTTTTGCCGTAGCGGGATTTACTGCCTTTCATTTATCACAGCCGATCGGACTTTATTTGCACCGTGAGGACAGTCTTGAACGCTCTCAATCCGCCGTTGCCGCCCAGGAATTTGATCGCTTGTTAAAGTTGTATACAAAGCCGCGAGAGTTTGCCTCGCTGCATGGCCAGCGTTTAGAAGTGCCCGGTAATCAAGAGCTTGCCCGCTTGTTTGCGGTCACTGGCGCCCTTGGTATCCATTTCGCGACACGCGATAAAAACGGGAGTTTGCGCCTGCCGCAACAGACCATGATTTTTTTTCGTCGCGCTCTGGCGATGGATCCGGATAACTTTACGGCGGCTAATAACCTTGCAGTTTTGGCCGCCTTGCAGGGGAAAAAGGATTTTGCTATCGAGAGACTTGTTCGTTTGTCGGCATTGGCTGGTTTAAGCATGGAAAAGAAAGCGCAAGTCAGGCGCAATCTGGCGGCATTAAACCATGGCTGCCGTGACATCGACGATTTTATGTGGCATTCTGGTGATGGCCAATCGTTGAAAGGTGATCAGGATGGGGATTAGGAAAGTTGCACTTATTACCGGGATAACGGGTATGGTCGGCTCGCATCTGGTTGATTATCTGCTTGCCAGTACCGACTGGGATATTTATGGGATGTGTCGCTGGCGAAGCTCTTTGGACAATGTCAAGCATCTGCTCGATCGGGCCAATCGAAAGGATAGATTGATTTTTACCGATGGTGGTTTAACTGATTTCCTCTCTTTACAGAATGCGGTGGCGGAAAGTTGTCCGGATTTTGTTTTTCACTTGGCTGCGTAAAGTTACCCTTTGACCAGTTTTACTTCTCCTTTTTTGACTTACGACACCAACATCCTCGGAACGGCGAGACTGTTGGAAGTGTTGCGTAATTATGAGGGATTAGATCCTGTTATTCATGTTTGTTCTTCATCAGAGGTTTTTGGCCGGGTTCCAAGGGAAAAAATTCCAATCAATGAAGAGTGTTCTTTTCATCCTGCCTCGCCCTACTCAATTTCGAGGGTGTAAAAAAGATTGTGTAAATGGCCATTCAGGGGTGCACCGTGACCCCACCCATTAAAAGGAGCTCATATGGCCGTTGAAAAAGATCTACTTGACCGCCTGCTTGCTGACTATAAAAAACCCGATGATCTGATCGGAGGAAGCGGATTGTTGAAACAGTTGACCAAGGCCCTTCTGGAAAGAGCACTGGAAACCGAGT